>JBAQXX010000050.1:0-33456 GCA_049299735.1 Methanothrix sp.
AGAGTCTCTTGCCTTACAGAGCCAGATCTCAGGATCTCGGTGAACTGGCGGGCGATAAGAAGGTTGAGCCGGTCCACGTCATTGTCCCTCTGGATCACATCCGCCGCCAGATCCTCGTTATTATTTAAAAGGCTGGATAGTGAATCCGCGATCATGGATTTCACTACGGTTCTGATTCGCTTTAAGGCCCGTTCGGACTGAAGCTCCTCGGAGCTTAACAGATCCTGAATGACCACTTTGTTAATGGTCTCTTCTAAAATCTCGGGGCCGATGAGCTTATTGACGATCCGATGCAGGTCCTTCTTCTGCACAGAAGACATGCGCCCCGATGTCACTTCAATCGTTCTGTAGCCGCCCACGTAGCATCCGATGATATCCCTTACCAGATGCTCACCCATTTTGTCGCCAATATCGAGGCGCACTCTCAGGTCGCGCTCGGAGCGATCCGTGGACAATGTGAGGGCACCATTATCACCCTGATTGATGTAAATTATCGAACCGGCAGAAATGCCGTTCTTTGTCGCCCAGCTTTTAGGTAGAGAAACGATAAAGGTCGACTTGCCAGTTCTCTGTACTTTTCTTGTGTCCATAAGCTCCCCTAATTGAGGTGTTCTCTCTTTGCTTCCACCATATAGACGATGGTCTCACAAATATTGCAGGTATGATCCCCAGTCCTCTCAAGATGCCGGTTCACCATGAGCAGAGACGTTCCTTCATTGATCACAACAGGCCGTTCAATAATTATTTTCAGGAGCTTGGTTCTGGCTTTGACATAAAGCCCATCGATCTCATAATCCCATTTGGTGACCTGTCTGGCCAAATCCGCGTCGCTATTCATTAGAGCCTCCATGGACTGTTCAAGCATCATTTTGCAGATCTCCGCCATGCGAGGAATATACTCCAGCTTTGTTATCTGAATCTTATTTTGCGACTGTGTGGTAACTCTGGCCACATCTACCGCCAGGTCGCCGATCCTCTCCAGATCGATGCTGATCTTCAAGATGCCGATAATGCGTCTGAGATCCTTGGCCATCGGTTGCTGCAAAGCCAAAAGCTCCATGCATAAATTCTCTATCTTAAGGCTCAAATCATCCATTTCTTGATCCTGTTTGATGACATCTCTGGCCAGATCCATATTTAAATCACGTAGGGCAGTAACAGATTTATCTATAGCACCCCCAACCCGATCCGCCAGATCTTTTGTAAGATTTTTCAGCTCCTTCAGATCTCTGTGATACCGCTCACGATACGGGCTCATCTTACCTCCCCCCAAAACCTCAGCGATTAGCCAAACCGTCCTGTGATATAATCTTCAGTGCTCTTTACCGTCGGCATCTCAAAGATGCGTTTTGTCTTTCCCACCTCAATCAGCTCTCCGAGCAAGAAGAAGGCAGTCCAGTCCGATATCCTGGCCGCCTGCTGCATGTTGTGGGTCACAATCACCTGGGTATAATTGTCCTTTAGGACCTCCATGAGGCTCTCGATCTTGCCGGTCGAGATGGGATCAAGAGCGCTGCATGGTTCATCAAATAAGATAACATCGGGCTTCATGGCCAGGGTCCTGGCAATGCACAGCCTTTGCTGCTGGCCGCCGGATAGACCCATGGCCGGCTGGTCCAGCCTCTCGTTGACCTCTTCCCAGAGGGCGGCATCCAACAGACTGCGCTCTACAATTTTATCGACATTTTTCTGCCCATGGATTCTCGGGCCATAGGCAATGTTGTCGTAAATGGACATGGGAAATGGGTTAGGCTTTTGAAATACCATGCCGATCCTTTTGCGCAGTTCTACGACATCAACATCTTTTCCATAAATATCTATATCGTCATAAAGGACCTGCCCCTCAATGCGAATCTTTGCCACAAGATCGTTCATCCGATTCAGACAACGGATAAAAGTTGACTTGCCGCAGCCCGAAGGTCCAATGAGGGCGGTAATTTTTTTCTCAGGAATTTCCAGGCTTATATCCTTGAGAGCTTGCTTTTCTCCATACCAGAGATTTAGATTATTTGAGACGATCTTCGATGTCACCGCAGATCCCTTTTAATGCTATTTTCTAAATTTGGCTTTTGTTCTAATTGGCCTCACCGATAGATGACTATATAGATCTTCCTATATTGAATATATATGATATCAGCTATATACAAATGCGGTCACAAATCATGCGAATCTTTTATATAGAACTTCAAACTGGTAGTATGAAAAAAGTCGGGGAGGACTATAGGTTTGGCAGGTTTGAGCGGCGTACCGATAATCATAATGAAAGAAGGAAGCAAACGAGAGACAGGTAAAGAAGCGCAGCGCAGGAACATCTTGGCTGCAAAGGCGGTCGCAGAGGCTGTTCGGACCACCCTCGGACCCAAAGGGATGGACAAGATGCTCATCTCCGGCGAAGATGCAACCATCACTAACGACGGTGCTACCATCTTAAGAGAGATGGATATTGAGCACCCGGTGGCCAAGATGATTGTCGAGGTGGCTAAAGCCCAGGACGATGAGATTGGAGACGGCACCACCACCGCAGTAATAATCGCGGGCAAGCTGTTGGAGAAGGCCGAAGCGCTACTGGATCAAGATGTCCACCCCACAGTCATCGTGCAGGGATATAAGCAAGCTGCAGCCAGGGCGCAAAAAGTGCTTTCAGAGATGGCCATAGACGTCTCCGGCGACGACAGCGTGCTTTTAAAGATTGCCCAGACAGCCATGCGAGGAAAGGGCATAGAGATCGCCATGGATACGCTGGCAAAAATCTCAGTTGATGCAGCACGAGCCGTGGCAGGTTTTGAGGGCAAGGACATTGAAGAGAATATCAAGATAGTCCGGATCCCAGGCAGCAGAATCGAGGACTCGGTTATAAACTACGGCATAGTAATCGAGAAAGAGAGAACTTCCCTGGAGATGCCAAAGCGCATAGAAAAGGCCAAGATCATGCTTCTGGAAGGCACTCTCGAGCTGAAGAAGCTGGATACGGATGCCAAGGTCACTATCACTGAGGCCAAGAACCTCGCCAGCTTCAAAGAGGGCGAAGAGCTGGTTATCAAGTCCCAGGTTGATGCCATTGTTGCAGCCGGAGCCAATGTTGTCTTCTGCGAGAAGGGCATCGGCGTTTTTGCCCAAAACTACCTGGGAAGACTGGGAATTTTAGCTGTTCGCCGCGTCAAGAGAGAGGATCTGAAGATGCTGGCCTTGGCCACAGGGGCAAGGCTGGTGGGCGACGTGATGGTCGTCACTTCCAAGGATCTGGGATCGGCAGCTCTTGTGGAAGAGCGCAAGGTCGGCAAAGACAAGCACATGATCTTCGTAGAGGGCTGCGAAAAGGCCAAGGCCGTATCCATCATATTGCACGGCGTATCAGAACAGTACTTAGAGGAGATGGAACGCGCCCTGGATGATGCACTCAATGTGGTTTTGGACGTCATTCGCTCCGGAAAGATTGTGCCGGGCGGAGGCGCTCCGGAGATCGTTGTGGCCGAAAATCTGAGACAGTATGCATCCACCCTGGAAGGGCGAGAGCAATTGGCTGTACGGGCCTTTGCCGATGCGGTGGAGTCTATACCCCTGACACTGGCTGAAAACTCAGGTTTCGATCCAGTGGACAGCTTGGCGGCTCTGAGAGTCAAGGGCGGTCAGGGCATGAAGAACTTCGGGCTGAACATATTGACGGGAGAGCCCGCCGACATGCTGGCCATGGGCGTTGTAGAGCCGTTAAAGGTAAAGACTCAGGCAATAAAATCAGCAACCGAAGCGGCCACCATGGTTTTGCGGGTAGATGATGTCATCGCAGCCAAGAGAGAAGAGATGGCACCCAAGCCCGGCCAAAGCCCACATGACTACACCATGCCTCAGATGCCGATGCCTCACTACTAAAGTAACAGGGGACTGAAAGTGGCCGGCAAAACCGGCCCAATTCCTCCCTGGATTTCTATAAGAACAAACATTGGGTGGAGCTTATGGCGGATGCTGATGCAAAATCTGAAACGGAACAGGATACTTCAGGCATGAATGTCGAGGAGCTGCAGCTACAGCTCACCTCAGCCCAGAGCCTGGCTGAGGAGCGGCTCGACCTCTTGATGCGCTGCCGGGCGGATCTGGACAACGTTATGAAAAGATCTGCCCGCGAGAAGGAAGATAATGTGAAATACGCCTCAGAGAAGCTCGTCTCAAAGCTTCTTCCCGTGCTCGACAGCCTGGACGTTGCAGCAAAGCATGACGAAGGCAGTAAGGTGCTCTACATGCAGCTGCTGGACATACTGTCGGGGGAGGGGCTCATGCCCATCGAAGCAAAAGGCATGAAATTTGATCCCTATAGACATGAGGCTCTCTTCCAGGTCGAGACGAAAGAGCTGGAAGAAGGCGTAGTGGCAGAAGAGATACAGAAAGGCTATATCTTTAATTCCCATGTCATTCGCTTCTCAAAAGTCGCAGTGGCAAAAAGATAAATGATGATAAGCTTAAATATTTACAAAGTAGTGGTAACTTTCAAATTCAGGAGATGAAATCTTGTCAAAAATTATCGGCATTGACCTTGGGACCAGCAACTCAGCGGCTGCAGTTCTGATCGGCGGCCGACCCACCATAATTCCCAGTGCAGAAGGGACCAGCATCGGCGGCAAGGCATTCCCATCCTACGTGGCTTTCACCAAAGAGGGCCAGGTTCTGGTTGGTGAGCCTGCCAAGAGACAGTCAGTCACAAATCCGGAAGGCACCATTCAGGGCATCAAACGCAAGATGGGCACTGACTACAAAGTCAAGGTCTATGGAAAGGAGTACAGCCCAGAGGATGTATCCGCCCAGATCCTGCGCAAGATCAAGACGGATGCAGAGACATATCTGGCCGATACCGTGGATAAAGCCGTTATAACCGTTCCCGCCTACTTCAATGACAATCAGAGGCAGGCGACCAAAGATGCGGGAACCATCGCCGGCCTGGAGGTCGTTCGCATCATCAATGAGCCCACGGCTGCGGCTCTTGCCTTTGGCCTGGATAAAGTGGGCGAGCACAAGATCATGGTCTTTGATCTGGGCGGCGGCACACTGGACGTCACCATCATGGAGATAGGCGAGGGCGTCTTCGAGGTCAGGTCCACCTCCGGAGATACCCAGCTGGGCGGCAGAGATATGGACGAAAGGCTGACCAACTTCGTCCTGGGGAAGTTCAAGCAGGAGTCGGGCATCGACCTGAAAGGCGACTCCATGGCCATGCAGCGCCTGCGAGAAGCAGTAGAAGTGGCCAAGATCGAGCTTTCCAGCGTAAAGCAGACCAATCTCAATCTGCCTTATATTACAGCGGACGCAAGCGGCCCAAAGCACCTCTCCATGACACTGGACCGCTCCAAGCTCGATGAACTCATCCAGGATGTCATTGAGCGCTGTCGTGGTCCCATGACCCAGGCCCTGCGGGACAGCAAGCTGGAGAAATCAGAGATCGGCAAGATCATATTAGTGGGCGGTCCTACCAGGATGCCCATTGTCCAGGAGTTCGTGAAAGGCTTCATGGGCAAGGACATAGAACGTGGCGTGGACCCCATGGAATGCGTGGCTATGGGTGCAGCCATTCAGGCAGGCGTCTTGGGTGGCGAGGTCAAGGATCTCCTGCTATTGGATGTAACACCCCTATCGCTTGGAATTGAGACTTTGGGAGCGGTCTCCACCAAGCTGATTGAGAGGAATACCACCATTCCCACTCGAAAGAGTCAGATATTCACCACTGCCGGCGACAACCAGACAAGTGTTGAGGTTAATGTGCTACAGGGCGAAAGGCCCCTGGCCAAGGACAACGTCTCATTGGGAAGGTTCACATTGGTAGGCATTCCTCCTGCCCCTCGCGGCATTCCCCAGATTGAGGTCACCTTCGACATAGACGCCAACGGCATCATACATGTCTCAGCCAAGGATCTGGCCACCAAGAAGGAGCAGAATATGACCATTACTGCGCCTCATAAACTGAGCAAGGATGATATCGATGCCAAGATCAAAGACGCCGAGCGTTTCGCCGCCGACGACCTGAAGAGAAAGGAAGAGATCGAGGTCAAGAATGCGGCAGACTCTCTGGTCTATGCCTCGGAGAAGATGCTCAAAGAGGCAGGCGAAGTGGCCACGGCCGAGCAAAAGGAGAAGATCGAGAAGGCCATTGCCGATCTGAAGAATGCCCAAACTGGTGGCGAGATCTCCGAGATCAAGGCCAAGACAGAAAGCCTGCAAAATTCCATCTACGAGCTGTCGGCTGCCATGTACCAGAAGGCGGCACAGGAACAGCAGGCGAAGCAGCAGGCCCAGCCGGGCTCGGGTCAAGAGCAAGCCTCAGGGCAAGGGCCGTCGGATCAGACCGTGGATGCCGACTATGAGGTAGTAAACGATAAGAAGTGAATGGAACTGAATAAAATATGCCGGAGAAGAAGGACTACTACGAGGTACTGGGAGTACCCAAGGACTCGAGCGAGAAGGACATCAAGGGAGCCTACCGCAAGCTCGCCATGAAGTACCATCCCGACAGGTCGGATGAGCCCGGGGCTGAGGAGAAGTTCAAGGAGCTATCTGAGGCCTATGCCGTCCTCTCCGATCCGGAAAAACGGCAGAAGTACGACCAGTTCGGCCATGCCGGAATCAACAGCCAGTACTCGCAAGAGGATCTGTTCCGCGGGGTGAACTTCGAGGATTTGTTGCGGGGCTTCGGAGGAGGCGGAAGAGGCGGCGGCGAGAGCATCTTTGATATGTTCTTCGGAGGCGGTGGCCGCAGCCGCGGGCCCGCGCGGGGCCGGGATCTGCGCTACGACGTCCAAATTACTCTGGAACAGGCGGCTACGGGTCTGGAGTCGACCATTGAGGTGCCGCGCACAGAGAGCTGCCCCACCTGCCACGGAAGCGGTGCCAAGCCCGGCACCAGTCCCACCACCTGCGGCAACTGCCGGGGCACGGGCCAGATCACCCGCGCCCAGAACACTCCATTCGGGCAGATGGTAACCTCTTCGGCCTGCCCCAAGTGTGCAGGCCGGGGGCAGATCATTGTCGCTCCCTGCGGAGATTGCGCCGGATCGGGAAGGGTGCGAAAGAACCGCAAGATCAACATCAAGATCCCACCGGGCGTGGAGGACGGCCAGCACCTCAAGCTGCGCGGCCAGGGTGATGCAGCCGGGCCAGGAGGAGAGAGCGGCGACCTTTACGTGGGCATAAACGTCCTGCCCCACCCCATGTTCCAGCGCGTGGACAGCGACCTGCTCTTAGAGACGCCCATCAGCTTCACCCAGGCGGCCCTGGGCGCCGAGCTGGAGGTTCCCACCCTGGGCGGAAGGGCCAAGATTAAGGTGCCATCTGGAACACAGACGGGAACCGTCTTCCGGCTGAGGGGAAAGGGCATGCCCAGGCTGCAGGGCCTCGGAAACGGCGACCTGCATGTCAGGGTTAAGACCAAAACGCCGTCCTCGCTGACGGAGCGGCAAAAGCAGCTCTTCGAGGCGCTGGCAGCAGAATTTGGCGAAAAGAAAAAGAAGCAGACTGAGAAGGATAAGAGCCTCATCGACAAGATCGTGGATGAAGTGAAGAGCGCAGTGCAGTAGTAAGTTCTTTTTTTAGTTTTATTTTATATATTATTGAAATTTAGCATCGCAATGGCGCGGAAAGCCATCCGCAGCTTCCCGCACCGCTACGACTTAGTAACCCCTCTCGGTCCGGATCATGTTGCTATGGAACTTGAACTTGTCTTTGTCCTTGTCCTGCATCAAGACATAACCGATCCTTTTGTCGTCCACATGCTCGGCATACTCCTCTTTGGCGTCGTCCCGGCAGGAGGAGCAAGCTCCGCGCGGAATGGAGACGCAAAAGGCGCTGTTCAAAATGCCGTATCCGCGCTGGGCCGATGTAAGAATGGTCATGTAGCCGGCGCAGTCCGGGCAGAGGCGAACTACCTCTTCTTGATTCTCGTTGATCATGTCCGTGTCGTAGAAGACACGCTTCTTCCTGCGATAGAAGTCGCCTGCACCGTCCAGCGCCTGGGCTACCAGTTCGTCCCTCTGGTCCCATATCTTCTGCACCTGGGCTACCGTGTGCTCGATCTCCCGCTTCATTCCCTCCGTCTGCACGAAGCGACCTGGCACATAGTCCGGCTCTTTAACATGCGAGTAATCCAGCCCGGCCATGGCCTGGATGATGCCAGTGTTCACATAGGGCAGGGCCGTCTCAACTGCGTAGCCTCCCTCCAGGACGCAAAGGTCTGGGGCGAGCTTTTCATTGAGCCGGGCGTAGCCGTTGGCTGAGAAGCGCATATTTGCCAATGGATCGGTGTAGTGGTTGTCCTGACCGGCCGAGTTCAGGATCAAATCGGGCTTGAACTCATCGAGGATGGGCAAGATGAGATTGTCCAAGACATAATGAATGCCCTCGTCCGTTGTGCCGGGCGGCAGAGGGACGTTCAGCGTTCTCGCGAGCGCTTGCGGTCCGCCCATCTCATTGACAAAGCCCGAGCCGGGGTAAAGGGTATGGCCGTCCTGGTGGAAGGATAGACAGAGCACATCCGGGTCGTGCCAGAATATCTCCTGGGTTCCGTCGCCGTGATGCACATCGGTATCTATGACGGCGATCCTCTTGTGGCCGTACTTCGTTCTCAGGTACTCGACCATGATGGCCATGTTGTTGATATTGCAAAAGCCGCGGTTGCCATGCACCACACGCATGCTGTGGTGGCCTGGTGGGCGCACCAGCGCAAAGCCGTTTCGAATCTCGCCCTTCTCCAGGGCATCGGCGAGAGTAAGGGTGCTGCCAGCGGCGATGAGGTGCGCCTCCGTCACCTGGCTTTCCACATCCGGGACACAGAAATGGGCGCGAGCAACGTCCTTTTTCTCGGCCAGACGGGGCTTGTACTCCTCGATGGCAGAAAGGTCCATCAGACCCTCCTCGAAGATCTGGTCGCGAGTATAGAGCAGCCGCTCCTCACGCTCCGGGTGAGTGGGCGAGATGGCCCAGTCAAAGGCTGGGAAGAATATGAGCCCTGTCTTGCCTGCCTTGCCAATGGAAGACATTTCAGCAACCCCCCCAGGATGGCAGAAGACCTGCCGGAATTTCCATTCGCACGTCCATCAGCCTTCCCACTGTCGACCAGCCTCGAATCATATTGAAAAACTCGCTGTAAGTAACCTCGGCCTCGCTTGCATACTCGCCGACGCCCAGGCGCGCCGCCCGCTCGGCTAAGAGCCGCCGGGCCAGACGCTCTGCATTTTCAGGAGTCATCTTTTGGTCTGTCACCCGGCCCGTGAGGCCTTCTTCGGCCACAGAATACTCACCTTTCTCCGTGTCAACGTGCAGGTTCAGGGTTAAGGTGGGCCGGGCCACAGCTGCGCCTATGGCGTTGGCCACAGACGCATACTCGGGCACAATGGCCGCGGCTTTGAGCCGGGCGGCCACCAGCGGCACGAGGAGAGGAGCTCCTCCACCCACCCCTACAACGCTCTGGGCTGAAAGCATCTCTTTTTTCATGATCTCCCAGATACGATAAGCGGGCTCCTCCGCCCATTCCCGGAACATCTCATTGACCTCAAAGACGATCTTGTCAACCACGGCATCAACCACTTTTTGGGCAGCCTCCTTCGCAGTGCAGCCCAACCCATCAGCCACGATCTGCATGGCCTTCTCAGCCTTTGCAGCATCGCCTATCTGAGAGAGCCCCAAAACTCGCAACGCATCGGTGGGCGTGGAACACGTTCCGCCCATGCAAAGAGGCGGACCGTTTCGGTGCGGCCCGACAGTCAGAGCATTGCCGGAGACAGCAACGGCGCTGTCGCCGCCGATGGCCACCGACTTGACGGCAAAGGCCCGCACATGGGTCAGAAGAGAGCCAACCCGCGCCCCTTTGGCAGAGAGGAGTGGCTTGCCGGAAAGGATGAGCGCCAGATCTGTGGTGGTGCCGCCAATGTCCACGACTACGGAGGTCCGGCCCGGCTCCGTCAGCGCCAAAACACCCATAATGCTGGCAGCGGGCCCGGAGAAGATGGTCTCTACAGGCATTTGCAGCGATTTGTCCAGGGGCAGAGTGCCGCCATCTGCCTTGAGAATATAGACGGGAGACGAGATCTTGCGCTCCTTCAGAGCAGCAGCCACGTCTTTGGCAAAAAGCTCATAGCGGTCTTTGGTGGCCGCCGTGAGCATGGTTGTCGCCGCCCGGCGGGGGAAGTTGAGCTGGCCGGATACTTTATGGCCCAGCTCGATCTTGCTGCCTGGCAGCGCTGCGGCCATGATCTCGCCAACCTTCAGCTCGTGGGCATGATTTCTCTGGCAGAACTTGCCCACCACGGCCACACGAGAGAGGCCCTGGGCCCGTATCCGGGATGCGGCCTCTTTGATCTGGGATTCCTTAAGCCTATCGATCTCTTTGCCGCGAAAATCGATAGCGCCGTCTAAGATGATGCTCTCGCCCAGCGCGTAATCCCGTGGATTGGTTCCCGGTCCCGGTATGAGCACCAAAGCCACAGGATCGGTCTTGCCCTCTGCGATCATATTAGTAATCAGTGTAGTGCTGAGGACCACTCGCTCGATCTTGCGAGTGTCTATGCCCTGCACCAGCTCGTCCAAAGCTGCCAGGAGGCACTTCAACAGGTTATCGTGATTTGTAGGCACATATGCAGTCTTGACAACCTTATTGCCGTCCACGACAACGGCATCCGTGGTGGTGCCGCCCACATCAATTCCTATAAGCATTTTCATCTCGCCTTTCGCTATGCGCTAAGTTAAAGTGGTATATCGGCTTTGTGGTCTTGCCTTCCGATAATATCATCCAGATAAATTGAAAAAGGAATAAGCATGATACATCGAACAGAAATACAATCAGAAGCATTATCTAAAACAGATCGGAAAAGATGATCGATACACTGGCCGTGACCATTGCCATCAGGCACATTATATCTCGAAGACGCCAGACCGCTCTATCTGTGCTGGCAGTAGCCTTAGCTGTGAGCATATCGGTTATCTTCACCTCTCTTGTCACCGGCCAGCAGCAGATCCTCACTGATCTCGTGGAAGAGAAGCTACCCCATGTCATCATCAAGCAAGAGCCAGGTGAGGACTTCATTCACCTTTATGAGAGCCTGCTGGATAGGATCGAGACTTTGCCAGGCATAAAATCCCTTGCGCCATCCCTCTCGGCCACAGCCACATTGTCTCGCAAAGACAAGACAAAAAACGCTCTGCTGAAGGGATCAGACCCCCTGGAAATAGACAAGATCTACAAGATCGGCGCATCAATGGTGCAGGGCGATTTAGGCAGCATTCAGCAGACAGGCAATGCCGCATTCGGCCGTACCCTAGCCGATAATCTGGATATAAAGTTGGAAGATACGGTATCCGCCACATTTCCGGACGCAAGAGCAACCGATCTAACCGTAACCGGCATCTTTTTTACAGGCACGCCCCTGGACGAAGGAGTGGCCTTTGTCTCCTTAAAGACCGCCCGCAACTTTCGAGATGAAGGGGATGTGATAGACGCCGTCGAGATAAGCCTGCAGGACATTGCCATGGCAGAAGAACTGGCCGCACAGATCTCCTCCTGGGGCTACAATGCAAAAAGCTGGCAAGAGAACAATCCCGAGATCATGCGGGCCATAAACATCGGCGGCTTTTGGACCAGATTCTCGGTACTGCTCTTTATGGTGGTGGCCTTCTTCGGCGTGGCCAGCATCATGAACCTACTCGTAGTTGAGAAGACAAAAGAGATCGGCATGCTCATGGCCATGGGTGCCAGCAGACCGAATATCAGGGATATCTTTCTAGTGGAGAGCGCCGTCCTGGGTTTTATGGGTGCGACAATCGGCACCGCTCTCGGCCTGGCGGGCGTCATGCTCCTCGGAAATATTCCATTTGAGATCACAGCAGGGGGCAGCGAAATAACCACTCTGCCCCTCATTATAAACCCCGGGGAGATATTCCTGCTCGTCTTTTGGGCAGTATCTTTGAGCATAGTGGCGGCCGTCTATCCGGCAAGAAAAGCCTCCCGGCTCGATCCGGTCATGGCCTTGCGGGGCGGCTGAGGACGGTGGTGGATACGTTCGAGCTTTTTATTGCCGGGCGACATGTGGTGACCAACCGGAGGGGCACTGCCTTCACTATGATCTCTGTCGCCATCGCAGTAGGCATCATTATCATGTCTCTAGGACTTACGGAAGGAGTCAGGGTGCAGATCCTGGAGAATACGATAGAGAAAAATCCGCACCTCATAATCAATCCCAAGAAGACAGAAAGCTACATCAATATGTACCGGACGCTCTCAGAGACGATGGCAAATTATCCGGGCGTTTTATCAGTCTCGCCCAGGTTAGTTGGCCAGGGAGCTGCGCGTTTTCAGGACCGGGTGCAAGGAGTGGAATTTATGGGGGTGCATCCGTTCCAGGAGAATCGGCTCATGGGAGGCCAGGAGGCCATGGTCTCCGGCAACTTCTCCGACCTTATATTCAATAAGAAAGGCGCCATCCTGGGTGTGAAATTGGCAGAGAGCCTCAAGATCAGGCAGGGCGGCGACTTTTATCTCTATTTTAAAAGTAATTCCGTGCGGCTTAAGGTCATCGGTCTGCTGGAAAAGGGGACCGTCAAGGATGAGACACAAGTCTACATCACCCTGGAAACAGCCCAAGAGCTTATCGGCCAGGGCGATGTGGTCTCCGAGATTGGAGTGAAGCTTGTAAATTTCGCCAATGCTCCGGCCATGGCCCAAGAGATGAATGAAAAAAGCCGATACAAGACCACCAGCTGGCAGGACTTCAGCAAGGAGATAGCCAGATTCGTGGGAAATCAAAATGTGACAAACATGCTCTTCCACATATTCATACTATTAATATCGGCCTTTGTAATAGCTAATACGACGATCATGGTGGTCAGCAGACGGAAAAAGGAGATCGGCATCCTCATGGCAATGGGAGCAGATAGAAGCTCCATACTCAAGATATTCTTGCTGGAGAACATGCTCATCAGCGTGCCGGCAGGGGCCTTGGGCTGCTTGCTCGGCCTTGGCCTGGCCAGACTGATATCCCTGCTTCCACTGGATGTGACAAGCACGGGCAGCAAAGCGCTGGTGGTTGTAGCCCGCCCGGAGTACTTTGTCTACGCTATGGTCTTTGCCCTGGCATTAAACTTCATATCCGGAATTTATCCGGCCTATACAGCCACGAGGCTTGATCCCGTGGAGGCGATAGCAAGTGAGTGACGACATAATTGTGCTCAAAGACCTGAGCAAGATCTATGGAAACGGCGTAGAGGTACGCGCCTTAGACGGCATCAGCGTCAGGATCAAGGCGGGCGAGTTTGTGGCCATTGTTGGCCCCAGCGGCAGTGGAAAGAGCACACTGCTCAACATGATCGGCCTTCTGGACACTCCAAGCATAGGCCAGATCTTTCTCAAGGGAATAGATGTCAGCAGGGCCAGCCCGGAAGAGCGAGCAAGGCTGCGCAGTCAAGAGCTGGGCTTCGTCTTTCAGTACCATCACCTCATCCCGGAGTTCTCCGCTCTAGAGAACGTCATGATGCCCATGCTCATCGCCAGGAAGAGCAAAGCAGCCGCGAAAGAGAGGGCTCTGGAACTGCTGTCTGCAGTAGGCCTGGCCGACCGGCGAGACAACCGGCCCAATCAGCTCTCCGGCGGCCAGAACCAGCGAGTAGCCGTGGCCCGCGCCCTGGCCAACGGGCCGTCCATAGTTATCGGCGATGAGCTGACCGGCAACCTGGACACAAAGACTTCAGACCTCATCTATAACCTGCTGAGGGAGCTGAACCGAAAGATCAACCAGACCTTCATTCTAGTGACGCATGACATGGCTTTGGCGGAGAAGACGGACCGCATCCTGCGCATTGTGGACGGCAAGCTCGTCTGCGAGATGAGGCGCAAGGAGGGTGTCTTCGTCGCCAGTGAGAGTTGTGATCTGGGCGAGGATGACGCTAAGATTAAGAGAGCATAGAATTGATAAACTCCCAGGCTATGCCATAAAGCCGAGGAATTATATGAGTAAGAGATCTATCCAATTTGCAGGCGTTCTTTTCATGTTGGCTGCCATTCTCGCCGTCTCCGCTCAGGAGAACACGACTGCCTTGAATAATGCTACCGTGAACAACACAACGTTGCTGAATAACACCACACTTAATGCCACTACAAGCGAACCTGTAAGTGTGCCAGCAAATGAAACCGTGATTGAAGCTCCGACTTTGCCGACCGAGACTACTAATGAGACCGAACCTGCCGTTTCTGCGGAAAATGAGTCAGTTCCGGCGGTAGGTGATATCATTCCTGTCCAAAATGAGACAGTTCCGGCACAGAACGAGACAGCACCCACTCAGATAGAGGCAACTGCAGCTCAAAATGAGACTGCACCGGCTCAAAATGCTACACAAACCGAGAATGTCACGGCCTTTGCAGAACCAGTTAGCTCAATTCCTGCAGCCTTGCAGCCTGGATCAACGCAGATCGGATCGCCCCAACGAACAGTCTTTGCCATTAGCGGCAGCGGAAGTACTCCATCTTCCTTCTCAATCGACGGCAAATCCCTGGCCCAGGGGGCTTACAAAGTCGGCCTACCTGCCAAGACGATAATGGACCTGAGCGCTTTGCCGTTTTTCGTCAATAAAATCTAAAACTCCGCATCCGTATTGCAGACGGATTCCTGGGCGTCCCCAGGATTTTTATTTATTTTTGAGAGAGGAGTAATAGGAGAATGGTTAATTTAATATGGCTCCCATGCTATCTTCCCCGGCAGAGGACGAACATGAATAAGCAATTCGTATATTTAACAAGCATTCTAGTTCTGGCAATGACGACGTCAATTGCAGCTACCGCTCAGGAGAGCAATGCTACCGCGAATAATACTACCCTGAACAGCACCACTTTAGATAATGCGGCAGCAAGCATAGGCAGTCCGACCGGGCAAAATACCACTCAGGTAAATGGTTCTGCAGATGCGGTATTAGATATTGGCGCAGCAAGTCATGCCTCTCAGAATCTGAGCACTGTGAACGACCGACCGGTTGTCGTCGCGGACATTACCGAGATGGCCGGTGTTGCTCCTTTGGTTACCGCAGGTGCCTCATCCGCTCAAGCTACTAGCGAGCTAGCTGGTTCATTCAAGATTGGAACTGGTGTAGGTGGATCCGATACATTTAATCCCAAGCATGCTGAGATTGAGGCCCTGAAGCTGGGCATTGCCACCAAGCCCATGCGAGATACGGGAAAGATGTTCTTCGTCTGTGACATCGTCTGATTTAATTACAAAAACTTGGAAGCAAAGGGGGGCAAAATGCCCCTAACTCTGCTATTCGAATCCAGCTCATCCATGCGGCTGCCGGCAGCATTGATCGCGAATTTTCCTGTGCTGAATATTTTAAAAATTGTATTGGATTAGCAAGAGCGGGAGGCCTTCTGCCCGAGGTCCCCCAGCAGGGATAGGAAAATGCCCATCCCTCTTCTACGGAAACGGGCCTCACCCCCCAAATCCTCATTTACCCTGGCACCCCTGCGCTCCATAACTATCAACGCCATGCATCCCAGGAGACAGAGAAGTCCTGCGATTATGAAGGTAGCAGAAAATCCTGCCAGGCTGGCCAGGGCAGCGCCCCCGGCACCAGTTGCCGCCGTCCCAAGTCCCGTGGATGTGGAGTAGACAGACCACTGGAAGCTCTCCCTTCCCTTATCCAGGTTAGCGGACCACAGGCCAAGCCAGGTAGGGTAAGCAAGGCCGCTGCCGAGTCCATAAATCATCTCTGCCAGGTAGATATGGTAGATGCTGCTTGCCGAAATGTAGATTATGGGAACGGCTGCCATGAGCAGCGTTCCCAGAATGAGCCACTTTGACTTGCTCGACTGCTTGTCCACATAGTGCCCAAATGGTAGCTGAACCATGGACTTGGTGAACAGGAATAGAGCGCTCGCCATGCCTGCAGTCAGCATCGTCCCTCCTGTCACTCCTCCATCGTTAATGTAAATGGCAAGTATTGGCTGGATCAGCCCAAATCCCGTAAGGACAAATATGTCCGAGAGCAGGAGCAGTTTCATTGTGCGATTCATCATAGCGAGTCACCTCCAGATTTCATAATGTGTTATTTATAATACGATACGAAGAGAAAGCCCTCACCCTTTTTGCGGTTATATTAATAATATTTGAGAGGGATTTTCTAAGGCCGAAGCTAGAAAAAGGTCCGTTCTAAACCGGATTTTAGAGTGATGCAGTAGACAGTAACGCTCAGCTTCATCAGTCTTCTATTGGGATGAGAGACTATATAAATCTATCTGTCAGCTCACTATGCCAATCGGCATCATGCGATGCTTCAGGCCGCCGACAGGCATATTTCCGAGCCGCCTGACCCGCACACGAACTGAAATGACAAATCAAAACGCACAGGAATAGCTAACACGGATAAGGCATAAATATGAATCTCATGCAGTAGATAAACCGTGTATAAACAGATAGAACAGGCCCTGGAGAAGATAGACGCTTCCAGCAAGCCAAATCAAGAAAAGATGAAAGCCATCCTAAAAGGATATGCTAAAGGCGAGATCGGCCTTGACGAAGCATACTACGATCTTCTGGAGGATGAGCTAATTCCCATGCCTCAACGGTGCAGCATGTCATCCAAGATTCCCGTCACGAAAGAGGATGAGAAAAGACTCAAAGAAAAGATCAAAAACATGCTTAGGGATTAGGCCGGACGCTGCATTTCCCAGGCAAGGAGAAAAAGAGGCTGATGATCTATGATGGAAAAAAGTGACGCCATGAAGCAGCAAGAAAAGATGACTGAAGAGATCATGAAGCAGAAACCTAAACACGCCAGTAAGGGCGGGCCCATAGAACCCATCCATGGTCTCGCTTTTCTGGCCTTGCTATTTGTATTGATGGTAGTAATAGGTTATCTAATTCATAGATAGCCCATTTTATTTGCATCAAAAAAGAGATATAGTCAGCGCGTGCAATCATTTTTCATGAGTATTGCTGGCCGCATCAGCTCCATCGAGCTGAGGGATCTGCTTTTATCGCTGGTAGCGCTGGTTGTTGCCTTTTCTGTGCTGATGAACGGAAAGAGACTTCCCGGCTGGCAGACGGTTCTCATCATCACGTTGGGCGTGGGCACAGGCTTTTTGCTGCACGAGATGGCACATAAATTCGTAGCACTTCACTTTGGCTACTATGCAGAGTACAGGGCCAACCGGATGGGGCTGCTGTTAGCAGTGGCCGCGGCCTTTGCAGGATTCATCTTTGCCGCACCGGGTGCAGTGATGATAAGCAAGCCAGATGCGCCACAGGAATTCTATATGCAGGATCCCTTCGGCCAGGAGGAGCTGAAGAGAGAGACAAAAAAGGAAACGCTCTGGATATCCCTGGCCGGACCCATGACAAACATCGTTTTAACAGCATTCTTCTTTCTGGCGCTGATGTTCGCCCCATCCAGCGGCACTGCCGCTCAGGCGGCCAACTTCGCCTTATTTATCAACCTCACTTTAGCGGCCTTCAACTTACTTCCCATCGGCCCTCTGGACGGCAAGAAGATCTTTGACAGCAACCGCATGGTGTGGCTGCTGGTGGGCTTGCCTACAATTCTGCTGGCACTGCCTGTCTATTTTGGCATTATATGAAGAGATTAATTGCCCATGTGTCGGGAAAGGTAAAAGGAGTAGGATACTGCTCGATAGTAGTAACCCTGGCCGGAACCCTTGACCTCAAAGGATACGTTGAGATTCTTCCCGACGGCAAGGCATTCATTATTGCCGAGGGGCCAAAAGTTGATTTGGTGAGATTTGTCAGGGCCATCAGGATAGACAACGCCAAAATTAGGGTCGAAGGGATTCTGATCGACTGCAGAGAAGCGACGGGGGAATTTGGCGATTTTCATAGGATTCTTCCCCAACAAGAGATGCAGCTACAGCCGTTTAAAGTACCCAAAAAAACAGAGACCAATAGATTCCGGCAGTCGCCCGCGGGAGTGGAAAGAGAAGACAGGGAAATATGCAGGCCCAATCATAAGCTAAAAAGGGCTGGATATGGTCTGGAACGACCGGAAGATGCTATTAAATTGGACCGAGAGGAGATACAGATCCCTGAAAGCTACAGTCCGCTACCGAAACTGCAAAGAAAGCTATCTTTAAATAAATAGAGATGCAAATTGGAGGCTAATGCTCCTGCTCACAGCAATAGTATCGGGAAGGGTTCAGCACGTAGGCTATCGGTCCAGAGTAGTGACCATGGCCAGGACCCTGGATCTCAAGGGATATGTGAAGAACCTGGCAGACGACCGGGTTGTAGTCGTCGCGGAAGGCGAGAGGCCGGATCTGGAGAGGTTCTGCCGGGCCATCCGGATGGAAGATCCCCTGATCAAGGTCGAAGACATGCAGGTGCAGCTCTCCGATCCGAAGGGAGCCTGGGATGATTTTTACAAGATATCCGGTGAGAGAGAGACCGACTCCCGGCTGGATACCGCCACCGTATTTCTCAAAGAGTTGATTGTAGTAGTAAAAGGCGGCTTCAAGGAGACAAACTCGCGCCTGGGCAGCATGGACAACAAGCTCGATAAAATGGATGGAAAGCTGGACAGGATCGCAAAGGCGCAAGAAAATATAGCAGATAGAATTGACATAGCAAGGAAAGAAATTGTCTCCGAGGTGAAAGAACTGCGCCTGGATCTGAAGGATTATGCCATATCAAGGATTTCCAAATGTAAGGTCGATCCGGTCAATAGTCCAATCGACATCAATCCCAGGACGCGACAAAAGCCAAGCTGATTGCCGAGGAGCAACTATATTAATTTCCTGAACGGCAACGGTTGGCAAGGGATGTGAAAGAAATATGTCTAAAGAAGAAACCATGGAAGAGATAGCTGAGACGCTTGCCTCCATCAACGACAGCCTGGAAGGAATCAATGCTGAGCTTGAGGATATCTGCATGTCGAGCAAGATGCTGATATTCTTCAAGATGATTGAACTAAAGCCGGAGATGAAGGAGAAACTTGGGCCCTTGATCGATGACCTGGCTGAGTCGATGGATTTAGGCATGTGTGAAGAACCGGAAAAGGAATGAATGCAGAGTGCGGGTCTTTAGGGATAGGCCGTTTTCTATAAATTTTTTAAGTCTCTTTTTGCTATTTGTTATCACATGAGTTATTATGGGCATACAATAAAAAATTCTAAGGAAAAAAAACAGCTAACTGCACCCTCCGCATCCGCTTGCTCCGCCTGCAGTCGAGGTTGTGCTGCCCCTCGATCCGGAGATGGGATACATGATATTCGTATACCCGGCCAGGTTTTTGTCTGCCCTATCTCTGGAATAACCGGATAGGTCCAGAATTTTTTTGCCGGGAGATTCAACTGCGCACGCAAGGGGTTTTACAGCAGCCGAATTGACGGCAGTAGTATCCGATGCTTGTGTCATCGGGCTAACGACATTGGAACTGTCCATTGAGGTAACATTAACCGAGCTGTTACTCAATGAAGAGTTATTCGTTGCTGCCAGAACTTCCGGAGAGCCTTCCGGGGCCTGTACGGCTTTTCCGCTAGAGGCAGAGGAGGCCAGCAGATTCAGGTCACCCATATACACCATCGCTCCGCCCGGTGACCACTGGGCAGAGGCATTAAAGGCCAGGGCAATGAACATGACACCAAAGACCAAGGCCGCATATTTTGCAGATAACATAAGTATTGATTCCACCATATGAAGATAAATTTTGAGTCTAAAGAGACTATTATAAAATAAAGGTTATGTGCCCGCTTGGGGCACATGACTTGACATTTCAGTCAACTGCATTACTTCTTGGGTGGCCAGAATTCCTTCATCCAGCCGATGATGCGTCCGGAGTCCTCTGGGCCGACCATGATCTTGGCCTTGCCTGCGAAGAGATCCTCCAGCTCGCCGGAGAACTTGGCAGCCATTCCGGGCAGAACCATGGCCGGGAACTTCTGGTCCTCCCACTTGAAGGCAGCCTCGTTGAAGGAATCAAGGATCTTGGTCGGGCTTAGCTGGCCGCCAGCCACAGACGCCTGCACACCGATTCCATCGGTATTGATGGCGATGATATAGGCATCAATGCCGTTGGAGGCGATATCCGACTCTACTGTGTAGTAGGTCAGGGCGAAGTTAGTGGTCAGGAAGACAGGGGACTCAGCTCCCGGATTGCCAACCTTGTAGATGCCGGGCTTGACCTGAACTGGCGTCCTCGGGTCGGTGTAGATGTTGAAGCGCAGATGCATATCCGGCATCATGCTGTGAGCGTCAAGCGAGTGCTTGATCATGATGGCTCCGCCGCGGATGGTGAAAGCAGCAGTCAGAACGGACTCCCAGTAGGAAGCACGAACTGGATCATCAGTGGTCAGCCAGGCGTTGATGGGCAGCACCATTACTGGATAAGCGATATCCCTCTGAGCTTCTTCCACAGCTGCCCTTCTCAAATTGATGAAGTTGAGCAGAGTCTGCTGCAGCAATTTGCCATTGGGAGCGGTGCCTGGATCAAGGACGAGATCAGTGAGGCCCATTCCTGCAAAAGTGACAGCCATGGACTTCAGGGCATCCAGATCGAAGGGCACGCTGAGGGTCACAGGCACCTTATAATCAAAGGCGAGCTGTGCGACCTCCTTCCAGTTGTCCTTGTTGGCGGCGTAGATGAGGGGCCGAACCTTGGCTGCGACCTCAAGTCCTGCCTTGAGAACGGCGGGATTGAAGGAGCAGAGGATGAGCGGGAAGTCCGAATTAGCCATGACCGTCTTGACACAGGCAGCGAACTTGGCCGGGTCGTCGCTCACGGAACGTACCGCAATCATCTCTACACCCTGCCACTTGCCGATGTAGAACTTGCGCCAGGTTGAGATCTTCTTGACACGCTCTATCAGCTTGGCCTCATCCATGTTGTCGGATACATCGTAGGCAAATGGTGGCTTGTTGAAGAATGTCATCTGGTGGCGGAACATGACGTCCTCGCCGCCAACCTTGACCTGCTTTTCTCCGACGCCGATGTATACCATCTTCAGCTCAGGAGCGACGATGCTCTTGAGGGTCTCAAGCTTCTTGGCGTACTTCTTCTCATCTACCAGTGGTGTGCACTCCTCTACCTTCCGGGTCCTGGCGATCAGGCCGGCGGCGAAGGCCATGCAGGTCTCCTCTTTGCACTTCTTGCAGTTGGTCTGTGGAAGCTGCTTGTAAAGGTTAAGCGGGCTAGTTTCCTTCATTGTCTCTCACACCCCCATCTTGAGCCAGGCGGCAGTATCGGGCGTCTTAGCCTCAATTCTTCCCATCAGGGACTGAGTGATCTCATGCACATAAGCAACAGCCGTCGGATGCATCATCATGAAGATGTCCACACCGGCCATAGCCAGAGAGTATCCGGTCAATATCTCCCAGATTGGGCCCCTCAGCATGCGGTCTCCCCAGTCGGAGTCGTCCTTGTTGGGTGAGCGGACCATCCAGGACTCTCTGACACCCCAGGCGTTGGTGGTGCCGGAGGACATGGGGAAAGTCAACTCTTCGTCGCCCTTCAGAGCGCCGAGGCGAATTCTCTCCATGTTGGAGTAGGCGAAGTCCAGGCCGTAAGCGAGCGCGGCTGTGGTTGGGTCCATGACGATGGACTCGCGGGGAACGCCGGCGACCTTCATGAGCTTCCTGTTCAGCTCCTTCTGAGAGTTGATCTCGAGCTGTGTCCAGGCGAGGCACACATGTCCGTTGTCGACACAGGCCTTGCCGATCTTCTCCCAATCCATATTCAGGTTGGCAGAAGCGATGAGAACGCGCTCGCCCTGAGCCACCTCTGCGGCCTTGGAGAGCACAATTGGGTCCTTATTGGGGTTGCCGGATCCGCCGATACAGATTGGCACATCCACAGCCTGCAATACCTCCTCAACGGTCTTGACGGCCTCTTGAGCAGAGGTGTCCTTGAGGAGCGGGTCAGTGCTGATCAGGTGAACGGTTACCATGTCGGCGCCGAACTTCTTGACGGCCTTTTTGGCCCACTCGCCAGGAGAGTTGATGACGTCCTCATAGTGCATCTTGACGGCCTTGGCCATGCCGATGGGCATGTCGAAGACGTCCATTGTGATCTTAGGGGCATGGGGCATGGATGCATCCGGGAAGAAAGGCATAGCCTTCTCGCCGCCCAGCTTGACCACATGACCGCGGCTTCCGCCATCGGCCTTAGTAGCGCCCAGTGTGACCTCCTGGATGGTGTTCCTCCAGGTCTTGTCTACACCGACGGTAAACTTAGCGCTGGCAAGAGCTGATGCCACCTTGAAGGCCGGAACAGCGGCTGCCGCTGCTGCCAGGTCCTTTGGAGCCGGAGCTATGGCCGAAGCTATTGCAACCGGCTGGAGCAGGTTCTCTACGGGATAGCCTACCGCCTTGGCGAAGTTCATAAGCTGCATGGCGATCTTGGCCGCCTCTTGCCCGAAATAGTATGCGAACAGGGGGCCTACGCCGCCAGCACCTGCATCTATTTCTATCTCTACGTCACCCTCGATCTTCAGTCCCTCGAGGGATTGAACATTCATTTCTGTTAATGTCTTATTCAGGTCAGATAAAGTGATCTTCTCTGCCATTCGAATCACCCTCACAGGCCCAGTTTCCCAACGATCTGCGCCATCTCTTGCACTGCAGGCGAATCATCGGGAAGGCCCATCAATGGATCTCCCACTAAATCGAATTTGGCTAAGCTTTCATCATAGGGGATAGTGCCGATAACCGACAGGCCGATGCCTTTAGCATTCTCCAGAACCGTATCCTTGCTTCCCGCGGTGACCTTGTTCACGATCACATAGAGATCTTTATACTTCAGCTCGATCTCGCGGGCAGTGTCACGTATGCGCTCGCCTGTAGTAAGCCCTCTTCTGGACTCATCAGTCACCACGATAAGATCGTCAAGGTCGGGAATGGTCTTCCTGCTGAAATGCTCCAGGCCCGCCGGCGTGTCAATGATGATCAGATCGTAGTTGGCCGTGGTCTTATCCATAACGGCGCGCAGAAGATTGTTGACAAAACAGTAACACCCGGATCCTTCCGGCTTGCCCATGACAAGAAGATCATAGCCCGCCTCCTCCAAGAGAATCTCGAAGATCTTGGACTCGAAAAGCACCTGCTTATCCGTATCCGGCGACGCTGTGAACCGGGACTGCTGCATGAATTCTCTCATGTCGCCGATGGTCTTTCCCGCCTTTACGCCCAAGGCGTCAGCGAGATTGGCATCGGGATCCGCATCGATTGCAAGTATTCGGTGTTTTTTTCCGGAATTCTTTACGAGGTATCTAATGAGCATCGCAGTCACGGCTGTCTTGCCGGTGCCGCCCTTACCGGTTACCGCTATAACTTTCCCCAATGTCTAGCCTTCCTTACTTTTTCGGTCTTATGATAACTTCCGCTACATGGATGGACGCGCCTCTAAGCTCAATGGTCATTCCACCCGATGATGCTGCTGGCATAGCGAAAGCCGGAGCTGATGCGCCTGCTGCTGCCGCAGGTGCGGCGGCTGGTGCTGCTTCTTTTTTCTTAAGCTTAAGCTGCATAATAATCTCCCTCACTTTAAACTGGAACGATTGCACTCGCTTCGCAAAATCCGCCTCTCCCAAAAAAGGGGATAGGCAGGACTCTACTTAGCGAGTACTACCTTGTCTATGCTGATCTTGGCATCCTTGAGTATCAGCTTAATGCCGCCGGCGCTGCCGGACATGGAAAAAGCTGGTGCTGCTGCTGCCCCTGCGGCTGCAGGCGCGGCGGGGGCCGCGGCTGCAGGTTCCTTCTTCTTGAGTTTTAACTGCATAGATTTTCACCCTCTTTGTTTATTACTCACTCGAGAACGCCATCAGCCTGCAGAGCCTCGACGACCTGCATGAACTGGCCTTCGGTCAAGGCAAGCTCGGACTTGACGGTATCGATGTTGATGTCTCCGCCGGTCTTCTCGATATAGGCCATAACCTTCTCTTTGATCTCGTCGGAAATATCCTCGAGCTTCCAGCCCTCGGTGATCTTCTTGTTGTCAACTTTCCTTGTGACGCCGTTGACAACGGGGTGGTCAACCTTGAGCAGGAAGGTCTTGAGAGCTGCAATATCCTTGGCATCATCCTCGGTGGCGATCTTGGCCATCATGTCCTCATCGATGCCTGCCTTTACTCTCTCCTTGAGACCCTTGGACATCCAGACGATCCTTCTCCAGCCGCCGTCGGCCTGGAGGAACTTGGGAGAGAAGTAGTAGAGAATGCCCATTCCCAGGAATCCTACAACCTGCTTGCCGCCGCCTGTCTGGCCTGCCATTGTTGAGAAGGGCAGTCCGTTGGGGGTTGCTCCCCTGAAGTCACGGTCAGCTAGACCGATGCCGTCAACTTCGGGCATGTAGAAGCCGATGGTCTCGAAGCAGCCACAGGAGGTGTGGGGTGCATCAAAGAATGTGTACAAGAGCATCCTGCTGTACTCGCCGCCCGAGCGCTTTGCTGCCATCTCGTTGATGGCTTCGTACTCGCCGGAGACTGCGTCAATTGCGGTTCCCTTGGCTATGGGGAACTGGGGGCCCTCTGGGTCCACCTTGGCGGCAGCGCGTCCATCGAACCAGGTGATAGCTCCGCACAGGGATGGCCTGTCCGGGGTGACCACGCAGGCGCTGGTGGGAGCGAATGCCTGACAGAGTGTGCAGCCGTAGAAGACATCGACGTCCTCATCGTGCAGTCCCTTGGCGCGCGCGTCACGTGTCTTGTAGACAGCCATGGCGTTGGCCAGCTCTTCCTTGACCTTGGCGGGGTCTGTGACGATAGTGATCTCCATCTTCTCGATGAAGGGCATCTCGGCCTTGTACAGATCGATGACGGGGGTAAAGATCTCTATCCAGGAGGTTACGCCCTTCTTCTTGAGGCTCTTGCCGATTCTCATCCAGATATCGTATCTCTGGTTGAGGTGCATGAGGCCGCTGATGTAGGAAAGCAGGGCGTGGTTGCGCCTCTCAATGATGGACTCCAGATCCTTCTCAATCTTCTCGCCGCCGACCTTGAATATCATGCCGAAGGGTATAATGGAGCCTTCCTTAATATCCTTAAGCTCGGGACCGATAACAGTTACCTTTCCGTCGGTGATCTGGTCCATAGGGGTTGCCAAAGACAGCTCGAATCCGTCTGCCTTGGGGCCGCCCAGCTCTACCCATAGATCGTCCTTCCTGATTCTCTCGCCCTCATACATGGGGGATATATCCAACTTTATGTCTGCCATTAATACACCTCTTCTGTTTTAATGAGATGAACTTTATTTCTTCATTGCTGCGATTACTTCGTCCACGGCGGCGTGATAGTCGTCGGGGGTGAAGGCCATGTTGCCAAAGGTCATGTTGGCGTTGATGTGATAGTACCGGTCAACGGATATGCGCTTGATGTCCCGGTTGAAGTTCTTGAGTGTTGCGAACATGGCGTTGGCGAATTTGTAGAAGATGCCCATAAAGATAACGGCATCGTACTGGCCCTTTCCATCCAGGCCCTTCCAATCAGGGAAGCGCAGGTAGTTGGTCAAGGGATGCAGTCCGATCTGGTAGACGTTCTCCATGTAGCCTCTGTCTACAAAGCCCTTCACGGAATGCGCCGTGGCGGCGATGGGGATGCCCATCTTGCCCATCTCGATCATCTTATCGAACATGATGGGGTCGTCAAATAGCTCTGCTCCAACAACGAGCAGAGGCCTCTTGGCCTTCTTGATTATTGCGCCCATAACCTTCGGCATGTAGCACTTAGCCTGCTCCGGCCCGGGGACCTGGGCCATCTCAAAGGGAATGGGGTTCTTGGTGGTGTCGATGCCCTTCTTAACTTCTGCAGCCATTTTTATCTCCTCCTTTGCCCTCACTTCTTGGTCCTGATCTTCCTGGCCAGGTTGGTCGGATCGAAGCTCACATCAGCGGGCCGCAGCGGTCCGGACAGAATCTTCTTGGCCTTCCAGTCAATCTTCCAGCCGAACTTCGACTCGAGAGTCTTCAACATATCTTCCTTGTATACCAGAGGAAGGTCCTTGACGTCTCGTACGAAGATGTGCCAGTCGTCAGGCAATTTTCCGAAGTACTTCATGGAGATATCGCAGTAGTGAGTAAGCTTGATACCTCTACCGATGCTGTTATCGGAAGGCCGGAAGCAGAGCTTGGCCATCTCCAGCATTGCCTCTTCCTTAGTCTCGGCGATGTAGAGCATAGCCTCAGGTGCAGGCTCAATCTGTTGCATCTTGCCGTCGCGAGCATCTATGACCATCCAGTCCTCTGGCTTGTCAGTCCTGCCTATGAAAGAGCGGCGGTACATGACAGAGTGAGGCTGAACGACTACTGGTATGCCTAGCCGGTTGCAGCCGGTAGCGATGGACGCTGCCTTCTGAGAATAGGCTCCCCAGGCCACACCGCAGGCGCCAACTTTGCTCAGAATGTAGTCGGCGATATCGTCGAAGTTGCCCCTGTGGTTTCTATGGGCGAATATGGTAGCGATCTTGATGGCGGCATCGCCGATGTTGGCGTTGGAGACGCAAGAGCCGGTGTTGCAGATATTCCTTCCATCGAGGCCACCGCCGTATTGCTCCCAAATGGTCTTGCCGTCAGCATCAGTGTAGAGAGACATATCCATGGCCATGCACCCAGAGGTGATGACAATGTAGCCTCTGTCCACGAACTCCTTGGCAATGTCGTAGCACTCCTTGGTACCATTGGGGTAGTTGCTGCATCCGACCAGAGCTATGATTCCGGGAATGGTTCCCATGACAATGGGCATGCCTACCGCTCTGATCTCAGTGTCGCGTGCGGGTCCGCGTCCGGATCTCATCACAAACTTCTGATCCTTGACGTACTGGCGGTTGGCATACTCGAAGAGGTCCAGTATGTTTATGCCCTGCGGGCAAGACTGCTCGCACCTGCCGCAACCGACGCAGATCTCATAGAAGTTGGAGAATTCCTGATTGTTGCCCTTAACCGCTTCGGCAATCAGCTTGCTGATCCTGATGTGGGGCGGGCATACGAAGGCACACTCATTGCACTGAGTACACTTCGCTATGCTTTCCTTGAACTGCTCTTCTGTGATCAGGTTCTGAATCTTGGCCTCGGCACGCTTGGGCTTCACGGCTATGGCAACCCGTATGCCGATTTCTCCTGCTTTGGTTGGATCCAATACGGCAACGCCCGGCATCTTGAAGTTGACCAAGTCGTCGACTATGGCATCGATCGGGTCATTGGTTCTATCAGGCAATCCGAGCATGATCTTATCTGTAGTAGCAATGACAGGGATCTTGCGCTTCTCGGCATCTGCAAGAACGTCGCAGAAGACGCACTGCTCGTCCACCATGACGCAATCCATGACACCGGAACGGATCATCTTTCTCCACCAGCCCATAGCCCCTGCGACCTTGGGCTTGATTCCAATGCCCTTGGGCACCTTCAGCTCGCCATTTCCCGTGCCAATCCTGTTCAGGTCGTGGGCTGTGCAGCAGACGCCACCTATGTCCACCTTGTCCCAGAGATTGTTTTTCTCAGCATAGAACATTGCCTCAGAGCCGGCAGCCAGGTTATGACCGTACGCTATCAAGACGCCCTTATTCTGGTCCATGGTGCCCATGCCGATCTCAATTAGCGGGGCATCAGCCGCGCCGCGGGGCATGTCGTAGGCTACGATCTGCAGCATGTCGCAGATCTCCATGCCGAGCAGATCCAGCATGCCGGCATGCAGAGCCTTGGACTCGAAGTCTATGAAAGCGCTCTCTTGACCGGTGTGGGTAGCCGCCAGAAGCTGTACGACCTCTTCCTCAAGGTAGTAGAGTCCTTCGTTGAAATCCTTGAAAGTCCTGGGCTTGGTCCCCATGATAGTCTGGTATATTGGAGAATCAACAAGAATCTCGCTGCCCATGTCGAACTTCATATCGCCGAACTTGTCTATGCACCAGTGGTACAGATGTCTGCCATGGGCGGCATGAGCACAGCAACCCATCAGACAGGCAATCAGAACGATCTTGCCGCAGGCACCGGCCTGATCAATGCCGCATGCTCCGCGCTTGTTTCCGGTAAGGTCGCACGGGCCATAGGTACATAGAGTGCATGTATCGTCAGCCGGGGCGTACATGATCTTGTATCTGTTGGCGATTATGTGATCCCAGGACCGGAGCGTTGCCACGCCTGGCTTGGGATGCGGACCCATCTCCTGGTCCCATTCATCCGCTTCCTTAACGACAGCCCCGATGTTGATCTGGACGTTCTTCATGTCCTCAACCGAAAAGCTGCCCTCTCTTGTTGCCATCGGAAATCTTAGCCTCCTCTTCCTTTGATATACGCCGCTTGAGTTCGCATAGAGTAGATAAAACACTTTCGGATACTTAGTAATATAAAATTCTCTGAATTGCCAATAATTTCATAGTAGTATTTTTATATACTGATCAAACGCACATAGTGATGCGATCCAGTCACGATCGTTAATGGATGATTTTCTGCCCACAAGCTTGAAATGCCTTCCCACAAGAAGACCCTGGCAAATCCATGATAAACCGGATACGGAAGAGCTTTGCCGGAGCGAAAGAATGCCGGCACGGCGGCAAGGTAATGGAGGCGGCATCTATCCTGGGAGCGGAGCCATTGGATTTTTCCGCCAACATCAATCCACTGGGCTCGCCGCCGCTTAAAGAATTGATTTTGGAAGAGCTTGAGCATATTGGCCATTATCCGGACAATAGCTATCGGAAATTTCGTCGCGCCGCAGCAAAATTTGTGAATGTCGATATGGAATGCATAGTGCCCGGCAACGGCTCCTCGGAGCTGATCAGGCTCTTTGCCGAATGCTGCTTTGATGAGGGAGACATAGGCCTAGTTCCCACGCCATCCTTTGGCGAGTACACCAACCAGTCCCTTCTGGCAGGAGCGACTATCAAGAAGGTAAAAATCGGCGAAGACGGCCTGCCGCTTCTGTCAGACGATGATCTTGCAAAGGCCAAGCTGCTCTTCCAGTGCAACCCCAATAACCCCACGGGAAGGCTCCTCTCTGCCCATCAGGTCACCGATCTGGCCGACAGATGCGAAGAGTCAGAGACATTTCTGCTGGTGGATGAGGCCTTCATTGAGCTTTCCGATCCAGAAGAAAGCGTGGCGGCCCTCGCCCCGCACAGAGAGTTTCTGTTTGTCATGAGGTCGCTGACCAAGTCCTTCGGCGTGCCGGGCCTGCGCCTGGGTTTTGGAGTGACAAATGAAAGACTAGCCGGTATTTTGAATCTGGCCAGAATTCCCTGGTCCATCGGCTCGCTTGCCGCAGCCGCGGGAGAATATCTGCTTGGATGTGATGAACATCTTATGCGTTCGCGGCAGATTATTAAGACGGAGATTGCCTGGCTGCAGGACTCCCTGCAGGGATTGGGGCTACAGCCATTGCCCAGCCGCGTCAACTTCATACTGGTGAATATCGGGCCCTGCGGCCTGGCCTCCGATGTCCTGGCAAAGAGGACCATGGCCCAGGGCGTGCTGGTGCGAGACTGCCAGTCCTTTGGCCTGGGCAAAAGCTACATCCGAGTAGCGGTGCGTAGCCGCTCCGAGAACGAGCGGCTGATAGCCGCCCTGAAGAGGTCTCTTTTATGCAGAGATTGAATTGCGAGAGATTTCCCTGCCACTCTCAAGAGCAGGACTGCGCACTCTGCTTTTGCCCCTTTTACCCCTGCCGGGACAAAAGAACGGGCGGCAAAGAGCAGGACGGCACCTGGTGCTGCGAGTCCTGTCAAATCATCCACCGCCCCGACGTGGCCGGCATGGTACTGGACGCACTCATGAAGGGCGAAGCTGTCGGCACGGTCTGGAAGAAGCTGGAGGCGCATCTGTGAGGGGCAAGCTATGATTGCAGAAAGCCTGGCTGTATTTCTCCTGGCCGCGGCCTACGACATTCTCTTGGGCGAGATGCCGGCAAAAGTTCATCCGGTGGTCTGGATCGGAAAACTCATCGCCTTCCTGCGCACCAGGGCTACGCCCACCAGGGCGAGCGGAATTGCGCTGGCCATAACAGTAATAGTAGTAACAGTTCTATCCGGCCACCTGGCTGTGAAAGCTGCGGGATCTGTTCCACTCCTGCCACTTCTCATCTCCGCCTACCTATTCAAGTCCACCTTCGCGATTCACTGTCTTCTGCAGGTCTCCAGGGACATAGGGCAGATGATCGACAGGGACATGGACGAGGCCAAGTCGATGCTGCCCGCCCTGGTGGGCCGCGATACGAGCTCGCTTACCAGAAGTCAAGCCAGCTCGGCAGTGATAGAGTCGCTCTCCGAGAACTATGTGGACTCCATCCTCTCACCCATCTTTTACTATCTGCTCTTTACGCCCTTCGGCCTGGGCCTGGAAGCGGCGCTCGCTTTCAAAGCCATCAGCACCATGGACTCCATGATAGGCTACAAGACCAAAGGTCTCAAGGAGATTGGATTTGCCGGAGCAAAGCTCGATGATCTGGTCAACTTCCTCCCCGCCCGGCTGTCCATTATTTTCATCGCCCTGGCGCGCCCCTCCGGGGCGGGCGCGTCCATGCGCGCGGCCCTGCGCGACCACGGCAGAACGCCCAGCCCCAACTCCGGATGGCCCATGGCGGCTCTCGCCGGCGCCCTGCATATCTGCCTGGAGAAGCCCGGCTACTATGTGCTGATGGAGGAAGGAATGGTGCCTGAAACATCGGATGTGCCGCGCGCCCTGCATCTTATGCAGACTGCAATCGCTCTCACTTTAGCCGCGGCGCTGTTGGTCCTGTTCTATTCAGCATAATGTTTATCCGATTCGAGAGAAGAATTGAAGCGAATGGAAACAATGGGAGATCTCCTCGAGAAGGTTCGCGAGTTTGCGTCGCACGACTTCACCAAAGAAGAGGCCAAGAAGCTCTTTGGCTGGAATGTACGCGATATTGCGGTTAAGAGCAAAGAGAGCGACGAGATTTATATTTACATCACCTTTGAAAACCAGTACACTCTTTTCATCAGGTACTTCCTCAACTTAGATCAAACAGAGACCAAGGATACCTGCGAGTTTACCCTGGGCCTGCGTACCGACCTGCGCTCCCGCATCAAATACGACATCCATTATGCGGGCTACATCCACGGCCAGGGATACATCAGGCTGCGCATCGCCGAAACCAAGAACCGAATGCAGCAGATGATGCTGGAGGAATTTTATGTACCGGCCTTAAAGAATGTCTACAAGCCCATCATCCTCAAGTTTGAGGGCTTTTATAGCCGCGACTTCTTTGGCGTGGAGGCGGCTCCTGACAACGGCGAGTTATTTTATGCCCCGGTTCGCTACAGGAGCGAGCACAAAGCCGCCCGCATCGGCGAGGTGATGGGCCGGCTGACCGAACTGGACCTGCTCCTCAAGGAGCCGCAGATCAGGCATGCCCTGGCGGAGAACGACCTGCAGCTGAGTCTATTGCCCTCCATGGTCTGGTCCGACCTCTAGACGATCCTGCTCTGCGGTAATGTGACAGGCAACGGCAGAGGCAGCTTTTCAGAACCTTCTTTTTCTCTCTTCGCCAGCAGGTCTTTGGTGCGGGAGCCTTCCTCATGGCAGGATAATTGCAGGACGTCGGCGCTGTCCTGTGGACCCTCATCCTTGCAGCCGGCATGCTCCACATATCCGAGCCTGACGATCTCCCGCTCACGAAGTGCAGCCATCTCCTCCGCTCGCACATAATCCCCCTGGTCCAGGAAGAGACAGCGAAGATCTTGGTAAAGGGCCAGAGAATCATGTATTGCCCCCAGACGGCTCATGGATGCCAATGCCTGCTGCAGCTTGACCAGGGCATGCGGATAGTCCTTAACCTGCAATGCCAGTCTTCCCAGATTAGCAATGGCTTTGGCCTCTTCATAGGGGTTGGACAGCATTCTTGCCTGAGACAACGCCCTATCAAAACAGTTCAATGCCTCGCGGCAGCGACCATCCTTCTGATAAATCTCTCCTTGCGTATTGTGGAGCTGAATGTTGAGGATCGGATAATCGGTGCGAGATATGAGCGTCTCCGCCCGACCGAGATAGAATTCTGCCTCAACCAGCCGCCCCTCCCGGACCAGGAATTGCGCCCTGGCCAAATATCCCTCGCACAGATCGGGCGGGGCTTCCAGTTCCTCTTGCAGGCGGATAGCCTGGCAGAAGTGATCTTCGGCCTCTTTCGACAGGCCCCTCATGCCAAAGATGATGCCCAGATGAAGCGTAGCCTGAGCGATGCAGGGTGCGGCCTGCAGCCTCTGAAATATATTCAGGGCATCGCCAAAAAGCGTTACGGCTCCGGCTAAATCGCCCTTGTCCTTATAAACCAGGGCCATATTCAGGCGGATCTGGGCCTGGTTGTAGATCTCCCCTACGGCCGCAAAAAGCTGCAGACTCTCTTGATAGCAGGAGAGGGCAGACTCCCACTGGCAGCGGTCCGCAAAAGAACCGGCCAGTGCACAGAGCACCTCTGCCTGACCGGAGAGGTCTCCTTGCGCTTTCAACTCATCAAGCTGCTTATAGTAATCATCGATATTTTCAGGGATGTCGCCCCGTCCCGCCTTTAGCATGTCGATATTGGCCTGCATCTCAGCGGCGCCCTGCATATCACCCAGGCGCTTTAAAAATTCCAGGCCCCTTAAGAAATGCTCTTTGGCTAAACTGCGCTCGCCTCTGCGGTGGTAGAAGTTGCCCAAATTGCCCAGCACCTGCGCCGCCCCAGCCATGTCCTCCAGCCTCTCAAAGAGATCCAGGCTCTCTTGATAGCACTCTAAAGCCTGGGACCATTCGCCTCTCTTGTAGCAGAGGCTGGCCATATTGCTCAAGACGGATGCCTGGCTTTTATCATCACCCTCCTTGGCAAAGCATTCCAGGCTCTGGCGGTAGTTCTCAAGAGCATCCGTCCAATCGCCGCGCCGGTAACAGATATTGGCCAGGTTGTTTTTGGCCACAGCCACGGAATATCCGTCACCTAACCGCTCCAGGATGACCAGGCTCTCCTGATAGTTTTCCATGGCACAATCCCACTCACCCATATCAGCTTGCAGATTTCCCCACGAGCATAATACAGCAGCCACAGCCCCGAAGTCACCCATGGAACGAAGGGCATCCAATACCCGAACATAGCTGGCCTCTGCCTCCTGCCATAGGCCAAGCCGGAGAGATACCTTGACCAGGCCATTTTGAGCTGCTGTCATGGCCAAGGAGTCTTGCCGCTCTATTCCCAGCATGAGGCAATCGTGAAAATGCGACAACGCATTCTTCAGATCCCCCTTCTCAACCATGGCGCCGGCCAAGCCAAGGAGCGACTGCCCCTCACCCCTCTGGTCACCCATCTCTCGGAAGATCTCCAGGCTCTTGAGGTACATATCCTCCGCCGTTTCCAGCTCGCCCTCCTGATAATAGGCAGCCGCCAGATTCGCAAGAGTTGTGGCCATGCCGTGCAGATCATTTTGAGCACGCTTGGCATCCAGACTCAAGTTATAGCATAAAATAGCCTTGCGGATGTCTCCCCGATCCGAGTGAAGATTTCCCAGATTGTTTTGCGCCAGAGAAAAA
>JBAQXX010000051.1:0-9832 GCA_049299735.1 Methanothrix sp.
CCCTCAATATTTTAGGCGAGGTGAAATATGAGGAAGATCTGGGGGCAGCGGTGATAAAGACAGAAAAGGGACGGGTCACCGCCTTTGCCAACGGACACATCATGATCATTGCCGGCAAAGAGCAGGCAGAAGAGCTGCTGCGAGATGTCTGCGAGACTGTCCTGCGCGTGCAGATGTGCACGAGATGCAAGATCTGCGAGAAGAACTGCAATCGAGGGGCAATTACCGTGGCCGAGACCATAACAATTGACGAAAAAAAGTGCAACCACTGCAAAAAGTGTGCTAAAGGCTGCATTGCCGCCGACCTGGCAGCGAAGATCTTTGCACGGCTGGCAACAACAGGCGTCTGAAGGCCTTCCTGAGTGAGCAAGCACCGGCAGACGAAATCAAGTGATTGCAGATCCTTCCGATGAATGTGTCATACACTCAACTCTTTTTGGCGTTAGGAGAACGTTTCTATTGCTAACGTTTAAATATGATTTCAAATAATAGAGTTGGCATCAATAAGGAGGGAATCGAACGAGGAGAATACTAGTTTTAGCAGTGTTGGCAGTTGCTCTAATCGGCATGGCCGGAGCAGCTAACTACATGTATGAAAAGGCATCTGTCAAGGGTGTCGGCTACAAGAATGTGGAGATGATCATATCCACGCAGACTGGCTTTCACGGCCAGAAGCTGGTAGAGAAGGAGTCCGGCTCAGGAAACGTAATCACCGAGAAGACTGAGCTTGAGGCAGAGAGGCAGCTCGACAGAGAGGGCCTGCCGATTGGAGCCGTAAATATACAACTAGAAAATGGCGATTGGATTACAGTTTATACCAGCTGCGCCTGGCCGACTGGAAATCTATGCCCGATGGACTACATCAACTTCACCAAGGAAGCTGAGTTCGAGTACATGCCCGTCTCTTACCAGACCGGCACCTACGACCAGAAGTGGGTGGAAAAGCTGTGCGTGCAGAACTACAGGATCGGCGCTGTGCTGACAGAGATGTACACTCATGCCGAGCACCTGCAGAAGACCACAGAGGTCAAGACCAGAGGATACGGCATTTCCCGCAATATCGAATGGAGGGACAATGATGCCGAGGGCGCCAGGGATGGAAGCTGCCCGGCATGCTGCACCGGTGTGCTCGAAGCTAACCTGAACAGCAATGTCATCGGCGTTGCCCATATCGGATGGATCTCCCGCGACCCCAACGCTGACAAGCAGCTGAAAGGCCGCCATGCTGAGTACGGCAGATCTGTCGAGGACCTGACCGGCGTCTTCTCCATCGAGAAGTTCATCCAGCTTTGGGGCAATTCCACATGCGGAGCCATCAGCGTTGACTGGCTACCGTGCGTGTAGAATAGTAATGAAACCCCCATATTTTTTTTCTATAATCGATTTCTGATTGTATTTTTAGGTCTCTTATCACCAAAAACCTTTCGTTTGACCAGATCTTTCAGTGCTTGAGCAAGATGAGTAAGCATGTCGACCGAGTGCATTGTCTTCACCTCTTGACAAAGTACTCTGGACTCTGGCGATCTCAAGAGAGAAGAAGATATACCTCATAGAGTTAAAGCAAGCCAACGGTGGACCTAAACAGATGATAAGATTTGGCTTTGGCCGATCACTTCGGCCTAATGCCGATGTGATTGCAGTTTAACTTCATAATTTTCCAGGAAGAATGTGATATGTCCGATCCTCAAATTAAAAAGCTGGCTTTGCAGTTGTCCCTGGGTGAAAGGCAAGTCCAGGCCACAGTAGAGTTGCTGGACAGCGGCGCAACGCTTCCCTTCATTGCTAGATACCGGAAAGAGGCTACAGGAAATCTGGATGAGGTGGCAATTGCCAGGATTCGTGATCAGCTCTGCAAAAACCGGCAGCTCGAAGAGAGACGGGACGCGATCCTTCATTCTCTTGCCAAACGGGAGCTGCTCACAGCGGATCTGCAAGCGAAGCTGCAGGCCGCCGACACTTTGGCCCGTCTGGAAGACATTTACCTTCCATTCCGGCCAAAGAGGAAGACCCGGGCCACTATGGCGAAAGAACGCGGCCTGGAGCCGCTGGCCAAGATGATCTTCGCTCAGGACCACAGCAACCTGGACCCGGAAAATGAGGCTTTATCTTTTGTTGATGTCGAGAAGGGCATCGCATCTGCAGAAGAAGCCCTGGCCGGTGCGAGAGACATCATGGCCGAGTGGATGAGTGAGGATGCAGAGGCGCGACTATGCATGAGAGCCCTCTATCAGTCGCAGGGCGTCCTTCGATCTGTAGCAGTGGCCGGAAAAGGAGAATCGACTGATGCCAAAGACGACAAATTCAGGGACTATCAGAACTTTTCCGAAGCCCTCGCCAGGACAAGCCCGCACAGGCTCCTGGCCATGCTGCGAGGAGCGAAGACGGGCGCGCTTAGCTTGCATGCGTCTCCGGCGGAGGAAGACGGTCTGGCGGTTTTGGAGGAACTCTTCATAAAAAGAAATGGCCCGGCGGCAGATCAGGTGATGCAGGCGGCAGAGGACGGCTACCGGCGGCTTCTCGCCCCCTCTATGGAAAATGAGACGCTAGCGGCTGCACGCGCCCGTGCCGAGGAGAAGGCCATTGAGGTCTTTTCCGAGAACCTGCGCCAGGTTCTCCTGGACCCGCCTCTCGGACAAAAGTGCGTCATGGCCGTGGACCCGGGACTGCGCACGGGCTGCAAGCTGGCCGTGCTCGACAGACTGGGGCGGCTGCAAGAGAGCCATGTGATCTACCCCCACGACACTCAGATGAAGAGAGAGGAGGCGGCAGCCCTTGTGGGCGCGATCTGCGAGAAGAATGGCATCGAGGTGATCGCAGTAGGTAACGGCACAGCAGGCAGAGAGACACAGGCCTTCTTGCAGAGCCTGCGGCTAAAGCCGCCTATCATGATGGTCAATGAATCGGGGGCATCGGTTTATTCGACTTCAGAAGTCGCCCGGCAGGAGTTTCCCCATGAGGATGCCACTGTGCGCGGCACAGTCTCCATTGGGCGGCGGCTCATGGACCCGCTGGCGGAGCTGGTCAAGATCGAGCCCAAGGCCATCGGCGTGGGCCAGTACCAGCATGATGTGGACCAGCCGGCGCTGAAGCGCGCTTTGGACGATGTGGTTTCTTCCTGCGTAAATCTGGTGGGCATGGATGTGAATGCCGCCAGCCGGGAGCTTTTGGCCTACGTTTCCGGCCTGGGGCCCAAGCTGGCCGAGGCGGTGGTCAAGTACAGGAATGAGCACGGCCTCTTTGCCTCGCGCCAGGATCTGCGCAAAGTGCCGCGCCTGGGGCCCAAGGCCTTCGAGCAGGCGGCGGGATTCTTGCGCATTCGAGATAGCAAAAATCCCCTGGACGGAACAGCCGTGCATCCTGAGAGCTATCCTCTGGTGGAGAGGATGGCGAATGATTTGGGCGTCACGGTAAAAGAGCTGATGAAAAACGAAGTGCTGCTAAAGAAGCTGGACCCAAAAAAGTACATCAGCGAGAAAACGGGCGCTGCCACGCTACAGGACATTTTGGAGGAGCTCTCCCGGCCGGGCAGAGATCCTCGGGCGGGGTTTGAGGCTTTCAGCTTTGCTCCGGGAGTCGAGAAGATGGAGGATCTAAAGGTCGGCATGAAGCTGCCGGGCATTGTGACCAATGTCACTGCCTTCGGGGCCTTCGTGGACATAGGCGTGCATCAGGACGGGCTGGTGCATATCAGCCAGCTTCGCGATGGCTATGTGAAGAATCCCACCGACGTGGTGAAAACCAGGCAGAAGGTCATGGTTATGGTGCTGGACGTAGATTTAGCGAGGAAGAGAATATCGCTGTCTATGAAAAAATCAACATGAGGCGAAACCCTTAAATATCGGCGAACGATTATAGTCCAATCGGCAAAAGTCGAAGACCATCATTAAATCCCTCCTACACTAAGACTTTTGCCTCCCTCCTATTCTTCGCTAATTCGCATCTCAAACAAAGGTATCAGTAAAATAGGTTATGTGGCTTTTCTGTCCTCAACTAACGCGGATACCTTCCCATTGAATATGGGCCTTTAGAACTTAACTGGATAGGACTTATAGATCCGTCGCGCTTTTCTGAGATAAGATGCTTTAGATACCAGCAATAGATGCATTGGGCTTGAGGTATCAAGATCTATGGATTATTCGCTAAAGGTTAAGGGCTGGATGGAGCTGGACGGAAAGCGGCTGGAAGAGAGCGACGCCGGGGCAATTCTTGCGCACAATCCGGATGCGGTCTGCAGATTTGGTGGCGAGTTCTTTTTGGAATACAATGGCTGCAAGGCGCGCGATCATTTCGGGATCATGCCTGGAGACTGTCCGGCGGGTGCTGTGGTCTGCCGCGGCAAAGAGACGGGAAGAGTAGACCCCAACTATCCGCTTATGGATCTGGATGAGGCCATAAGGATTGCCGTGCAGCTTCGCAGCGACGGGGGCGTTGTGGCTCTCTCGGGAGGCGTGGACTCGGCCCTGATCGCCCGGCTGGCCGGCAGAGAGTGCGTTGCGGTAGGAATTGCCGGCTCGCATGACATCATGCATGCTGGGGAAGTGGCAAAGGAGTTTGGCCTGACATTTCACCAGCACTTAATAGATCCTGCATCAATCGAAGAGGCCCTGGCTCAGGTCTTGGCCGTCATTCCAAAGAAAGATCCGGTAAATGCATCCATTGCCACGACGCTATATTTTGTTTGCCAATGGGCAGGGCTGCATGGCGAGGCTCGCATCCTGGCCGGGCAGGGAGCAGATGAGCTCTTTGGAGGATACTCCCGCTATTTGCAGACGGAAAACTTGGCAGCAGATCTGGAAAAGGACTTTTGTGGGCTTGCGCGGCAACTGGCAAGGGATCAGGCCGTGGCCGGGCTGCATGGCACATGCTTCTCCTTGCCTTACATGGACTGCAGAGTAGTAGCAGCTGCCAGAGCCATCCCGCCGGAAATGCTGATAAGAGATGGAGTGCGCAAGAGACCGCTGCGAACTGTAGCCGAGCGGTATATGCCGCCGGATATTGCCCAATATGAAAAGAAGGCCATGCAGTACGGCAGCGGTGTCATGAAGGAGATGCAGAGGCTGGCCACCCGAAAGGGCTACAAGAGGTCGCTGCAGGATTATCTGCTGGAAATATGCAAGAGAGATGGCCTAGAGATCGATCGCCCCGTTTAAAATTGAGTAAAATTTATCCTTTGCCTTTTTCTCTATCCAGGGCTTATGCCCGCAGTTCTCCAGCAAAGAGAACTGAAAGCTCTTCAGGGTAGCCTGCAAGGGCTCGCTGACGCCCTCTGCCGGATGCGGGTCCCAATCCCCGTGAATGGCTACGACCGGGCAGAGGATTTTCTTGCCGAGCTGTAGCAGCTCTCCTGTCTGCCTTAAAAGCGAGGCCTCCTTCCAGATAGATTGATAGATGTCAGCATGGCACGACATAATTGCATCCGATTCCGGCGATTTGCATTCGATAGGATCAAAGGCATCAGTCCTCGAGAAGAGCTTGCCCATGAGGGCTAGTGCCCTGTTCTTCTCGCCCTCGCCGTTACTTGGGCCATCCAGGATGGCAAATATGCTTCTCACCAGTTGTTCTTCTCTTTCGCTAATGCGCGAGAGCCTCGTCTGCATAATTCTCTGGGCGTATTTCTCCTGGAAGGGGCCGCTTCCTACCATAACCAGCTTGCTGACCATGGCTGGATAGCGAGCAGCCAGGATAAAACTGAGCCACGCACCCCAGGAAAAGCCGATCAACGTGACGGGAAGATCTGCGCACCCCTCCAAAAGCCCTTTCATCTCCTCGACCTGGCCTTGCAGGGAATGGGCGGTCTGCAGCGGCTCCAGGATGCCCCGGCTGACGCACAGCTCCCGCGCCACTTCGGCCATCTCGCCCCCAGCCCCCGGACCCCCGTGAATAACAGCCACGGAAAATGGGGAGAGACCATATCTTCTTGGATTGATCATAGCGCTCCTAAATCTGTTATAGTGCTGGGTAGTCGATATAACCTCTATCTCTGCACCGTAACCCCCATTTAGAATGAGCGTTCCCTTAAAGCTCTCGCGAATGGCCGAGGCAAACCGCGCCTCAGGTGCCACAAGAATCGTCCCGCCAGCTTGCTCTATCATCTCTTAGAGAGACTCATCATCGATGAATATATTATATAAAATAAATAAAAATTTATAGAATAATTCCACATATCTACATGGAATTATCGCCAACGGTCTCTGTCCGGTATATGTAGAATCGAAGGGTGTCGTTATTTGCGGTCCGTAGTTTTATTCCAGGCATCAGTGCGACATCTGTTTTTTTAGCGAGAGTGATCTGATTGTCTTTGTTGTCCATGATGATCACGCCTGCGGTTGCATCGATGCTCTCTATATTCATCTTGCCGTATTGTGTGCCTGCCTTGATATCGATCGGTGCATCGGATATCTGCCAGATGCCATCCACTGCAGCCAAGGCGCGTTCTTCGTCTTTATAGGTGCTTTTGAAGTGAACTGCTATGGTGACCAGTTTTTTTTGCGAGCCGACATCCGTGCGGTAATAGTATGTTTTGTCGTAGATCGTTGCCATATCTTTTGATGGGGCCAAGAATGATTCGTCAACAATTTTTCCATTCTTTTGGAGTTCGAGGTATATTTGCCCATCAGAATTTATTCCACTAAGAAACAGCTCATAACCTTCTCTGAGCTTTATGGATTCTCCCTTCTTAACCGTCATCCTTGCATTATTGTCTACAAGAATCTTCTCAAGCTGTTCGCTGGTGAGCGAATTCTCGTCGACGGACTCCCTGAAGAAGATGTTCGCATCAGCATCTTCATAGTTCTCGATATAGCCCGCGAAGTACCTGTCTGACATAAAGCTGATAACTTTATAGCTTCCCCAGTAAGGATACTCAAAGTATTTGGCTTGAGATGTGGTTGTGTACGTTACGCCGCAGGGCAATTCGCCACTGAGTTTGTTATCATCAGTGATGGTTGTCGTCAGCGTCTCAGTGCCGAGATCTTTCTTTATGTCGTAGTAGAACCCCGCGAAGTTCTGAGGATTCCATGTGAAGGAGCCTTCCGCCAGGTTGCTTGCACCGTTGACTGTGCCTGCAACAGAGCCTCTAATTTCATACGTCCCAGGATCGGTTATATTTTTGTATATATAATACCGGAGCGTATCATTATCTCCGGTCCTAATAAAAATATCAGGAAGAATCTCGGTATTCATGTTCTTACTGAGGGTGACGGCATTATCTTTGTTGTCCAAAGTAATCGTGCTTGTAGTAGTATCGATATTACTGATTCTTAATTTGCCATATTTCATATCCGTCTGGGCGTTACGAAACATCCCCGTCGCATCTCTTGTTTCATAGACAATACCATATGGATAGTCTCCACTCAGCCTATTTCCTTCAGTCAACGTCGTCGTCAAGGTCTCGCTGCCCAGGTCGAGATCGATATCATAGTCAAATCCCGCGAAGTTTTGAGGATTCCAGATATAGGAATAAGAGTCGGTAGTAGCTATTGAACTGCGAATCTCCAGTGCATGCACCGAAATCACGGCATTCGCTATCATCAACAAGATGCATAGTCCCATCATCCAATATGACTTCATTTAGTTTCCACCATATATCAGTCGGCTGCTCAAATGAAAATGTTTTGCACATTGATCGAATGCACTTTGAAGATAGCTTCTTCATTGGATACATCGGAGGCTATCTGACAGGAAACCCTCAAGGTTACCAACCGGAATGCAAATGGACAGGCCCTGGGGCGCGCCATCCTGGATACCGGATCAGATCTGGAAATCCCGTGTTTCTGATATGCATGCATCGCCGAAAGCCTATGCGCATTAGCTTACGGTAACCGCATCGCTCTGGCCCAAGAGCTGGTAGGCTCCTTGATTGATATCTGTGATATCGGAGCGGAACATTCTGAAGTCATACTGCCCGGGATTGGAGGGAAGCTGCCAGGTCATTCTGCCACAGTTTTTACTGCCGATAGATCTCTTCCCCAGCGGGAACTTGTCAGGCCGGTTCATGCCGTACATGCCGATAATACCCGTGCCTTCCGCAGGTGCTCCCCAGTAGGTTACAGTGACTGTACCTCCTGGTGCAACATGATATGACGAGACTAGGACTTTGGTGCCATTTCGGGTTTTAGCCACTACATTGTTGCTGGTGGCCAGCCGGGTGCGACTATCGTTCTCAAAAATCCTGAAGTTATAGCTGCCCGTATCGGGAGCTTCCAGGATCACAGTTCCGTTCTCTTTTCCATCCAGATACTGGCGGGTGATGTAACTGGTATCGGATGATCCGGATTCGTACATGGCTATCCAGTCATTCTCATAACCTGGTGCCCCTGTGTAGTTGATGGTGATCTGCTCACAGGTGTTTACTGAGGCAGGAGTTGCAGTAACGGTTGGGATGCCGACATTGAAACTTAGAGAGGTCATATCCTCGCCGCTGGTAATGTTGTACATGCGAAGAATGTAGGACCCATCGTCGCCGGGTGCCTCTAGCTTCAGTATGCCTGATGAGTCTGCCAGATTCTGATAGGAGATAGCTTTCTTCTGGCTGGCTCCTGCACTGGGCAGATCCGATGCCATAACCCCCACCCAGCCTGAGAAGTTTCTTGGAGCCACATACAACACATTGATATCGCTTCCAGGCAAGTATGTTCTCCGTTCAATCTTCAGCTCGAAGCCCCTCAATCCCTGAGACTTGTAACTGAGTATGGCGTCCGGAGATGCTTTGGGCAGATTGTCCACGTTGTGTCCTCCCGCAATGCTGTAGCCGGAGTCGCAGATTCCGTCTCTGTTGCGATCCTTGCAGCCCTGCTCACGGGAATTGTAGTTGCTGTAATGGTTGCCTGCTTTATTGTTGTCCCACTGGTTGTAGCCGTCGTCGAAGGCGTTCTGGTCGTTGTCCTGCAAATAGTTCTGATAGAGAAGGTTGGCACCGGGAGAAGAGCTCGTGCTATTCTCGTCAATGTTATAGGTGGTCGACTGGCTGCTGGAGACATACTTTATGGATACCGCTTTGCCATTTGCAATGATGCTATCGCTCAAATTAATGTTCAAGATGTTTATGCCCAACCTGTTCCCGGTCAGGTTGTTGGCATTGATGATATTGCCTCGGGAGGATTCCATGGAGATACCATTCCAGTTCAGGCCAGCATAGTTGCCCCAGACTTGATTGTTGTTGGAATGAATCAAAAGAATTCCGCCGTTTTTGTTTTCAGTTACGGTATTTAAAAAGACGGTATTTTTGTCAACATGGTAAAGGATAATCCCGTAGTTATTATTTTTGATGGCGGCATTGTCTTTGATAATATTTCCGCAGGAGAGCACCCTGATGCCGGCATCGTCAGCATCTTCACCGGCTCGCGTAGCTGTAAATCCCAATAGAGTTGAACCGTTAGCTGAGATGGTAATAGCGCTTCCTTTTCCGCCGGCGTCAATAACCGGCTTGCCCAAGCCTTTGAGAATGAGCGGTTTAGTTATATTGACCATCTCGTGAAAGGTGCCGTTTTGCACCTCAATGGTTTGGCCAGGACTTGCGGCGTCTATGGCCGACTGGATACTATTTCCTGGTTTGACAGATAATGTGGCATTTGCAGATCCAGAAAGTATCACTAAAGTGACCACTAGAATTGCCAAGATGAATTTGCTTATCATGGGGCTCAACCCGTCCTTCATGTTAACCAGAATGCTCAATCAGTATAAGATGGTGATCGTTAAGGATCGTTAATGTGTAGTCCCGAAACCTTCTTGGTGTCCTTGCTGTATTACGCAAATGCATGAAATCCGCAAGCTGCGGCCATACCAACATGTCCGCAGATATAGATGGAAAATAGGCATCTAGCGGCATGATATG
>JBAQXX010000052.1:0-14798 GCA_049299735.1 Methanothrix sp.
TATGTTGGAGCCGCAACAAATGGCGAGAGCACTTCTGCCTGGGGAAGCGACCTGCGGGCAAAGAGCGATGGATTCGCAGCGGTCGGTGCCGGTGCTGGCAGTCTCTATCTGAATCACGGATTAATGCAAAGTCCCTTCTTCTCCGGCAGCACTGACAACCTAGGCATCGAAGGTGCCATAGCCGGTGCAGTAGCTGGCGGCGAGAACAGCAAGGCTTCGGTAGATTACATCGGTGCCATGACCGATGGCAAAATTACGTTTGCAGAAGGCTATAAAATGCTGGCAAGCGGCGATAAATTTGCGGCAACTGGCGGAGGTGCCGTCATCCGGCAGGACGACTATAGCGTTAATCCGGTTTGGCCTTATAATTACCAGGATACACAGGGTGCATTAGTCGCCGACATAGGTTTAGGAAAAGACAGTTCCGCCTCAGCAGATTACATCTCTGCGGGAACCGATGGTGATCGAACTTATGCTCTTGGCGCAAAACTGGAGGCTAAAGGTAAGACATCTGCCCATGCTATTGCGGGCGCAGGAGAAGGAATCGCTCTGGTCAATGGTGTCCTCGAAATCGATCAGGGATCGGCAACAGGACTTAGTGCCCTGGAGAATGCTGCAATTGGTGCAGAATACATGTTTGCGGGAACGGGAGATGGCACGGAAAGCTTCGGGATAGGGATGCAGGATATTGGTGATAAATCGGCTCTTGCCTATTCCGCTTCAGGTGAGAAGCTGACCGTTTGGGCTGATTCGGTTGAGGTCAAAGATGGCACATTGGCCGGTCTGGGCGCAAAGGGCGCAGGAAGTCAGGTCATGGCCGAGAATCTCTTCTCAAGTATGGCAGGCCCATTGCTAACATCTTTTGGAATCGATCTCCATGCGCAGGGTGAAGGAGCGATCGCAGCCAGCGCATCAGGTGATAAAATCAGTTTCAATCCAGATAAGGCCAATGTAGAGAAAGGATCGCTGACAGGAGCTGCGGCAAATGGAGATGCCAGTGTAACCGCGGCGGGTCTTGCATCATTCAAAGATTCGGCGTCGACACTCAGCATAGGAGATCTGCTGGTGGCAGTGGGAGACAAATCGGCAGCATTGGCCACAGGTAAAGGAGAAAAGGTAACCATACAATCCGATGAAGACAAGGCCAAGGTCAATGTCGAGCAGGGCTCAATCACAGGGGTCACGGCATACAAGAACGCCAGGGTAGCAGGCGATCTGCTGACATCTGGCGAGATACAGCTTGACATCGGTACTCTCGTGCTGGATGGCGAGGGATCGCTGGGCACTGGTCTGAGCGGCTCAGGAGATGAATCGGCAGCCATTGCATCGGGAACTGGTGACCGCGTCGTCATCGTAGCCGATGAAGATAAGGGCAGGGCAAAGGTCGAAAAGGGCTCCATCGCGGGAGTTACTGCATTCGATAACGCTGAGGTCGCAGGCGGTCTGCTGGCATCCGGCCAGATGCAGGTTGCCGTCGGCACTCAGATGCTGGATGGCATGGGATCAGCAGGCATAGGTCTGAGCGGCTCGGGAGAAAAGTCGGCATCCCTTGCAACAGGATCTGGTGACAGCGTCGTCATCGTAGCCGATGAGGATAAGGGCAGGGCAAAGGTCGAAAAGGGCGCTATAACTGGAGTCACGGCATACGAGAACGCTAAGGTCGGAAGCGATCTGCTGGCATCCGGCGATGTGCAGCTTGCCATCGGGCCTCTGGTTCTTGATGGCAAGGGATCTCTGGGCACTGGTCTGAGCGCCTCGGGAGATGATTCTGCATCCGGTGCATCCGGCTTTGGAGATGAGGTTTTCACCAAAGCAAATAACCAGATGGGCGAGGCCAAGGTAACAAATGGCGGCATTGTGGGAATGGCAGCCCATGAAAGTGCACAGGTAGGCGCGGATCTTATGGGATCTGCCGGCCTTACAGACGGCACCGTAGCAGGCTGGATTGGACTTCATCCAAGTGCAACCGGCACGATGTCTGCTCTCGGAACCGGCTTTGGCTCAGAGGTCAATATAGAGGCCGATGAAGCTATTGTTGAGACCACATTAGGCTCAATAATCGGACTGACGGCATCCGGCCAAAACTCCAGAACTTCGGCAGACAGCATCGGAGGCTATGAAACTGCAGGTGTCTCGACTCTGGACGCCTCAAATATCCTGGCTCAGGGTGATTCCGCTTCCGCGGCATCAGCTACGAGCCTTGTATCATCTGTCATTGCATCTGATCTGATATCAGTCAATACCGGAAGCGTAGTGGGATCGGTCGCAAAAGACGGCCAGGTACAAGCCGATAGTCTCGAATTTGGCAGCCTATCTCCGAGCGGAACGAATCTCAAAGCATCGGGAACTGCGGCTTCCGCAGCATCAGCTACCGGCCTCTCGACTGTCATTGAGTCTAACAAGGTTTCTGTCAATGCAGGTAGCGTAGTGGGAATAGCTGCAGAAGGCGATGGAGCGTATGTCCAAGCCGACAGCCTCGGATTCAGCAGCCTGCTTCCGAGCGGAACCAACCTCAAAGCATCAGGAACGTCAGCTTCAGCGGCTTCCGCCACCAGCCCTCTCTCGACTGCCACCATTGAATCCGACAAGATTTCTGTCAATGCAGGAAGCGTAGTGGGAATGGCTGCAGAAGGCGATGGAGCGTATGTCCAAGCCGACAGCCTTGGATTCAGTAGCTTATATCCGAGCGGAACGATCCTCAAAGCGTCCGGTTCGAGTGCAACGGCTGCTTCTGCAACCGGGCTGGGCATGACCGTCCTGGAAACCAATAAAGTAACCGTAAACATAGGCAGCCTGGTTGGCCTGGCAACCGAAAGCGGCGAGGTGACTGCCGACAGTCTGGGATACAATGGCGTCAGTTCGATCGGCTCGATCCTGCAGGCCAGCGGCAGCAAATCTGTCATAGCCGCAGGAGCAGGAAATAAAATCACTCTGCAGCCAGCTTCAGCAACAGTGGAATCACAGACATTGGATCCCAATGGAGTCCTCCTTGCACTTGGTGCAGGAGGAAATAGCCAGTTAAGTGTCGCCAGTCTTGAAGCCAGCAAGGGCTTGACTACATCAGTGGCAAAGGGATCTGTATTGGTGGCGTCCGGGCAGGATTATTCCATGATAGGGGTTGCATCGAGTGGATCTGTAGCAGGCGGGACCATCATCAACTTCCAGCCTTCTTCAGGGACGAGTCCTTACTACGGCATGACCATACCCTGGGGTGCTTATGGAGGAGCAAGAACGAATGGAGGAATGGTAACCGCAACTACTCCGCTCATGGCCAAGTCAGAAGTAACATCTTTGGTAAATACCAACTATATCATAGGCGGGCCTAATGCAGGAACATCCACAAAAGACTATGCCTCTTTGCAGGCAACAGGAACACAGCCAGTGGTCTTTGCGGCCTATAAAGGCGCAGGGAGTTCATCAGTGGCGACGAAGGCTGATGGCTTGCCGTACAAGATATGGGCTTATAAATCTCTAGCTCTTGGCAACAAGGAAGTGAAGGCATGAAGCTATTACTAGTCGGGCTGCTCACGGCAGCCCTCATATTTGCTGCCCAGGGTGCTACCTGGTCCGGCTCAGTGAAGACCGACTCTGGTTCCTGGTCCATATATCGAGAGAGCAGCAACCTGAGCTTCATCTGTGAGCAGTCTGTGCAAGGAACTATCTCGCCGGTCGAATACCGATATGGAATCCTGAGTCCTTACCACTCCAAATACGAGGATATGATGGTCAACGACGTAGGCATAAGAGAGCGGACTTCCGCTATGCAAGGATCTTTTAGCTCTGAGGAAGAGCTTTCGCTCAAATCACACATCAACAACTCTGTAAATCTGACGATTTATAAGCCATCTGGAACAGATGTCTACACCATCGACTTCTATGAGAAGTGGCCGGTTAACTTCAGCTATGTCACAAGCATGAGCTACGCAGGCAAAGAGATCAACAACCTGCAGTTTGTGGGCAATAATCATGATTACGTTGCTGCAAACTTCCTTTACAACCACGAGTTCTCGAAGGAACAGAACCTTAACATGAGCCTGGAGAGGGTGAATGCCACAATCTTCGCAACAGATGAAGCGATCGATGTCAGTGAGGTCAAAGCCACCCGAGACACGAAGTATAATTTAAAGACGCATAGCACAGGCATTGCCGATTTCAAGTGGGGACAGGTTGATACAGATAATGAGATCACCAATGCAGGTAATGAGCGGTTTGTGGGTGTCTACGATATTGTCAAGAACATTCACATGAAATCACGCTTTGACTTCAATAGAAATGAAGATTCCTGGTTGCCCTGCTGTTCCGGAGGATATCTTACCATGAATCCTCTCGATCAGAAGTCCCTTAAATCTGCCCGAGGTGTTTTCGACTGCAGTTGCTTTGACGTGCCCGCAAAGGCCCAGTTTCTGATATGAGGGTTTGGATGCCAAAGGGCAGTCTCTTTTTTTTGTTAAGCAAAAACAACATCATGGGCGTTCCCGTGGGTGATACGTATTTACAAAAAAATATTATGAGTTATGACTATTTCGTGCCTTTGATGGCGATAGCTTTGTCGTAGGCGTTAACTGCATCTTGATATCTGCCTACTGCATTAAGCGTCAAGCCCAGATTGTTCCAGGCCTCGGAATAATTGGGGTCCGCTTTGGTGGCATTATCGAATGCTTCTACTGATTCCTGTGTTCTGTTGAGATTCAACAGAGCAACGCCCTTGTAATTCCAAGCCATGGCAAATCTGGGATCGATCGTTACCGCTCCATCTAAGGCACTCACGGATTCATTGAATTTGCCTATGTTGAGGAGTGCCACACCCTTGTAGTACCACGTCAGGGCTGCTTTTGGGTCCAGCTCTATCGCCTCATTAAACGCTTTTATAGACTCGTTGATGTCGCCACTTCTCAAGAGAGCAATGCCCTTGTTATTCCAGGCTTTAACATTCTTGGGATCAATCTTGATGGCATTATCATAGGCATCAATGGCGTCCTTATATTTTTCAATCGCCGCCAGTGCCATCCCCTTGTTATTCCAGGCAGCCCATGCAAATCTCGGCTCAATGGATATGACTTTATCAAATGCAACAATAGACTCATTATACTTTCCCAGATTGATGAGATCAAGTCCCAAGTAGTTCCATGCCAAATAGGAACTGGTGTTAGCCTCTGTGGCATTTTGATATGCTTTTACTGCCTCCTGGTAGTTTCCCATGTTATCAAGAGCTATGCCCTTGTTCATCCAGTAGCCGGCCATATCATTCTGAGCAAATGAAGGAAATGCCAGTATGGCAAAGGCTAATAAGAAGCAAACAATATTTGGTCTCATGCTTTAACCTCATCACTTGTTCACCATTTTAAAATAAGAATGTTGTGGCATATCAGAGACTTCAGTCATTATCGTCTCTTATTGCGTCCCCTCTGCTTGATATCTCTCAGGCGGGCATCCAGTGAAGCCTGCAGATCCAAAGAGAGGCCTGCCCCGAAATTGTCCAGGCGAGCGGCGATGGCCAGCTTTGCCGCCAGGGTCCGGGCCACACGCCCTCGTAGCTTTTTGGCGGATCCTATTACCGCAGGATGGCGGAAGATGATGCCGTGCTTGGGAGAAGGTGCATTGCCCAAGAGATGCTTGAAGAGAGACTTTTCTGCGCCCATGACCTGCACTCTACTTGAAGGCATCCTCGCCAGACGGGAGAGGCCTCCTGCCCGAGAGATGAGCCTTGCTGCCAGGACTGGGCCCGCCAGGGAGGAGAGATTGGGGGCCAGAGACTGCACAGTGGCTGAGACATCCGTTTCTGTGGCCTTCCGGGACTCTCGCAGACCCAGGATTGCTCTTGCCAGGAGCCCCATATTTTCGTCTTCTTTTAGCCCTTCTGCCAGGTCTTTTCCATGGACGATCTCCTGGCTGTGCAGGCGGGACCACTCGTAAAGCCTCTCGTCCAGCAGATTGATCGCCTGAGAAAAATTATCCAGGGCTTCCACAGCCTGGAGCAGATCCTGCTCAACGGTGCTGCCGACGAGGATGCTCCGTCTTACCAGGCCTAAGGCCGCCTCTCGTAGCAGCCTGTTATATTCTCCATCGTCCGCTGCAAAGCCGCAGGCCTTGGCCAGGGCGCGCAGGTCGGGCTGGGTAAGCGGATAGGAGGTGCCGGCGGTCTCGGGCTCCAATATTCTGTCCGATTCGTCTCTGCCAGGCATGGACCCGGTCAGCAAATATCCTGTTTGCAGGTCAACTCTTCCAAACCAGGTTAGGATCTCCATTTGCTTATACTCCTGCCCCGTCTGGAATAGATTACTTTCGCCCCGCAGAGATTTGGTTTAAATACTTTCGGACCCAAGTTACAGTTACCTCTCAACAAAAAAATTAGGGGGCTGAATTGTCTATGAAAGAACTGGTTGACCAGATAAAAGCCCGTCTCAGGGATCAGAAGATCGAGGTCTCTGATGAGGATATAGAGTCTCGCCTAAAGAAGCTAATAGTGGATTTTCGCGTGCCCGAAAGCGAGGCGAGAAGATCGGTTTTGAATTACTTCTTCAAAGAGCACGGCATAGTGCCTCAGGTTAGGGCCGGCTCGGAGATGGTCAAGATCGCCGAGATCAAGGATGCAGGCAAATGGGTGGATTTGGAGGTCAAGGTTTTAGATCTCTGGGAGCCGGCAGCCGAGACCATCTCTCAGACCGGACTTGTGGGTGACGTAACCGGGTCCATGAAGTTTGTGAAGTGGACCAAGTCCGATCTGCCCAACCTGGAGATTGGCAGAAGCTATCTATTAAAAAACCTGGTCACGGACGAGTTTCAGGGCAGGTTTTCTGTAAAACTGAATCGCACCAGCCAGGTCGAGCCGTTAGATGTCGATGTGGAGGCAAAGCCCGCCAGCAAAGCCACGCAGCAGGTAACGGTGGCACAGATCAATGAACCGGGACTATGGGTTGATCTGAAGGTCAAAGTGGCACAGCTATGGGAGACGAACAGCGAAGCCATCTCTCAGTCGGGACTTGTGGGCGATGAGACCGGCGCCATAAAATTTGTAAAGTGGGCTAAGGCCGATTTGCCGGACCTTGTGGATGGCAAAAGCTACCTCCTCAAAAACCTGGTAACAGACGAGTTTCAGGGCAGGTTTTCCGTAAAACTGAATCGCACCAGCCAGATCGAGCCGTTAGATGTCGACGTGGAGATTGGGTCCATCGCTGCGGAGTTCTCAGGCGCCCTGGTCGATGTGCAGAAGGGCTCCGGGCTGATCAAGCGCTGCCCGGTTTGCAAGCGCTCTTTGGCTAAGGGTGTCTGCAGTGAACATGGAAAGGTGGACGGCACCTATGATCTGCGCATTAAGGCAGTGCTGGACGACGGCCGCCGGGTGCAGGACATGCTCGTCAACCGGGAGACCACAGAGAGGCTGCTAAATCTCACATTAGAAGAGGCAAAGCAGATGGCTATGGAGGCGCTCGATCATGAGGTAGTGCACTCACTGATTGAGAGTAAGATGATGGGAAGATACTATTCCATAACCGGTCCCAGGATTGATCGATATCTTCTGGTAGAAAGCATTAAAGAAATCCCGCCGGTATCGACTTTGAACGTGGACGAGCTGATAGCTGCAGCGGAGGTGGCATAAATATGGCAGGATTTTCACGAGAAGTGGCAAAAAGGATCTTCGCCGAGGAGCTGAAGAGTTCAAACTACTCCTTCCGCGACGGCGAGGATCAGCACCAGTATGCACCTTCGTATCTTCTCACCCCCACTGGGGCTAAATGCAATCGCGTTTTCATGGTCGGCACCCTTACAGAGAAGGATGACATCGGCAGCGATACGGAGTACTGGCGGGGAAGAGTGGTAGATCCCACGGGCAGCATACTGATCTATGCCGGTCAATACCAGCCGGAGGCGGCTCAAATACTTGCCTGCATGGATGCGCCCTCTTTTGTAGCTGTGGTGGGCAAGCCCAATCTCTACCAGACCGATGACGGAAACATCATAATATCTCTGCGTGCTGAATCCATTCAACGGGTGGACGAAAATACAAGAAATCGGTGGATAGTAGACACCGCCAGCCGGACCTTGGAGAGGCTGGAGGCGCTGAAGAATGCCAGGCCAATACCGGAATCCAGTGATTTCGCCACTGCAGACAATGTGCCTGCTTCCTCTTCCGCGTCCACTCCCGCGCAGGATACCGATAGGGCCTTGCAGCATTACCACACCGATATCGAGCACTTCCGGCTTATGGTACTTCGCGCGCTCTCCTCCTTGAAAGAAGAGCTGGTCAAGATTGACATCCCTTCAGAAACGACAACCGCGAAGAGTGCGATTATCGAGAGTGGGGACAGGCCAGCCGCGCCGGCAGAGCCGGTAGTGATGCCCTCTTCCCGAAAAAGCAAGCCTAAGAAGAGCGAGTCCTTAAATGCCTGGCCGGAAGCGGAGGAAGTGGTAGAGACCATCAACTTAGGCAAGAAGAGCTGAAAAGTTTTATATAACGTACTGAAGCTGTATAGCATGGGTGAATCAATATGGTAATTGGAGTAACGATGGTAAAGGTGGTGCCGGGACAGGAAAAGACCGTCTACAATGCCTTACAGGAGATTGACGGCATTAAGGATGTCTACCATGTCTTCGGCGAATTCGACTTCGTAGTCATCATCGAGGTTGAAGGCTTGAGTATGTTGAATAAGCTCGTGGACGTCATCCGTGAGATCGATAACGTAACCGCCACCCAGACAGTAGTCGGGGCTGAACTTTAGCCCTTTTTCCCCTTTTTATGGAAATTGCCGAGGAGCTGGCCAAGCAGCAAAAGGCCATCTCTGTAGCTGAATTTTTTGAGAAAAATCGTCAGATTCTGGGATTTGACTCCGCTCCGCGGGCGCTCATCACCTGTGTGAAGGAGGCTGTGGACAATTCTCTGGATGCCTGCGAAGATGCCGGGATACTGCCGGATATTTTTGTGCAGATAAAGAAGTGCGGCGAATACTATCAGGTTATTGTTGAGGATAACGGGCCGGGCATTGTGCAAGAGGAGATCCCGCGCGTCTTTGCCAAACTGCTCTATGGATCGCGTTTTCATACGCTGCGCCAAAGTCGCGGCCAGCAGGGCATAGGCATATCTGCGGCGGTGCTTTATTCCCAGCTCACCAGCGGCAGGCCTACTAAAGTCATCTCCAAGATCGCTCCGGACAGACCCGCCCGTTACTGCGAGCTTCTCATAAATACAGCCAAAAACGAGCCCGAGATTCTAAAATCCGAGGATATGGACTGGGAACGCCCAAGAGGCACGCGCGTGGAGCTGGAGATGGAGGGCACCTATGTGCGGGGCCGCCGCCAGTCGGTCTATGGCTCGCTGAAGAGCACAGCCATTGTTAATCCCCATGCGCGCCTGACTCTGGTGGAGCCGGAGGGCAACGTGGAGGTCTTCGAGAGGGCCACGGAGAGCCTGCCCAAAAAAGCCTATGCCATTTCCCCTCATCCGGACGGAATCGAGCTTGGCGAGCTGATCAAGCTTTTGCGCTACACCGACAAAAAGAAGCTGCGCGTCTTTTTAAAAGAGACCTTCTCTTCCATCGGCGCAATTTCGGCTCAAGAACTATGCAGCCGGGCGGGCCTGGACCCGGAGGAGGCTCCTGCCAGCTTGGACCATGAGGCAGCATCTCGCCTGCACTGTGCCTTCAAACAGATCAAGGTCAAATCGCCTCCCGTGGACTGTCTGTCTCCGATCGGTGAGGAGCTGATCAAGGCAGGTCTCGAGAAGGAGTATCGTCTGGACTATATCGCCACAACGGTTCGGCCCGTATCCGTCTATTCGGGCAACCCCTTTCTGGTTGAGGTGGGACTGGGATACGGGGGCGAACTGGAGAAGGAGGGGCGCATTGAACTTTTGCGCTTTGCCAATCGCGTTCCACTTGTTTATCAGCAGGGGGCATGCGCCGTAACTCACGCCGTGGAGAGCGTCTCCTGGAAGAACTATTCCCTGGGCCAGCCTACGGGAAGCGGCGTGCCGGTCGGCCCGGTGGTGCTGCTGGTTCATATCGCCTCCACCAATATTCCCTTCACCTCGGAGAGCAAAGATGCCGTGGCCGATATGCCGGAGATTTTGGCTGAGATCGATCTGGGGCTGAAAGAGGTAGCAAGAAAGCTGCGCCGCTACATGGTCCGCCAGAGCGTTCTCTCGGAAAGAAGGGAGAAAGAAGAGATCATAAGAAAGATCCTTCCGCGCATTGCTCAGAAGCTCTCCGATGTCCTGGAAAAGGAGCTGCCTGATATCGGACCCGTTGTCGCCAAGATCATGGGCAATCTTCTCGTCTTCCGGAAAGTGGATAGGAATAACGGACAGCTAAATGTCAAAATCCAGGTAGAAAATCATAGCGAGCAGTCGCGGTCCTTTAAGCTACATGAGGTGCTGGCTGTACAGGCCGACTCTGTCTCGCCTGCCGCCAAAATAATTCCCATGGGAGACGGCTACGACTACCACTGGAAGCTCTCCATCGGTCCGGGCCAGGCTACCACTCTCAGCTACAGCATCACAGCGGAAGGCGTATCCTTAAAAGAGCCAGTGATTGAGGGACTGGATGCGGAAATCGTCACAGGGGCCAGGGTGATCTAACCAATGGAAAAATCCGACGAGAAAAATGAGTTTGAGAAGAGACAAAATATAAAAAAAGCGGAAAAATCAAAAATCGCCCAGGAGAATCTGCTCCTTCTTGCTGACGCTCTTTACAACCAGTTTCAGCAGGGCATAGTGCCCCATATCTCTCTGCCCTCCCGAACCAAAGGAAACATCGAGTATTCCACTAAGGACGATGTATGGGTTTATGGTGACCAGGAGACGACCCGCAGCGTCAAGACCGTGCGTGGAGCCAAGACATTGCTCAAGACCGTTCACCTGGCTGAGCTTCTCATAAACGAGCATCTAAAGAACAATCGCGGCTCGACTTTGAGAGAGATCTATTACATATCCGAGAACTGGGATATCGCCAAATTCCATGAGCAGGCGGAAAGTGACCGCCTTATCGAGGATCTGGAGATAGTCACCTCTCTGCACAGGGAGGACTTTCACGTCCGGCCGGAGGAAGATGGTGCGGCCGTTTTCGGGCCGCTGCGTCTGAAGGAGCAGACACGTCGGGGCGACAAAGAGATGCACTGTCAGGAGGATGTGGGCGAGGCCGGTTACCAGATACCCTTCAATGTGGATAACATCGAATTTTTGAGCCACGATGCAAAACTGGTCATGGCCATTGAGACGGGCGGAATGTACGCCCGGCTGATCGAGAACGGTTTTGATGAGGAGTACAATGCCATCCTGGTCCATATCAAAGGCCAGCCGGCCAGGTCCACGCGCCGCATCATAAAGAGGCTGAATGCGGAGCTGAACCTTCCTGTGGTGGTCTTCACGGATGGGGATCCCTGGTCCTATCGCATCTTTGCCAGCATCGCCTATGGTGCCATCAAGAGCGCTCACCTCTCCGAACACCTGGTCACTCCCGGAGCGCGATTCCTGGGGGTGCAGCCCAGCGACATCGTGGACTACAACCTCTCCACAGACAAGCTGACCGATAAGGATATGCAGGCCTTGCGCAGCGAGCTGACCGACCCTCGATTCAACACGCCCTACTGGGAAAAGCAGATCAAGCTGCAGATAGACCTCAAGAAAAAGGCAGAGCAGCAGGCTTTTGCAGGCAAGGGCCTGGATTATGTGACCAAGACCTACCTGCCACAGAGGCTTGCTGAAATGGGGATAATTTGAGTTTGATCATCGATTTTCACACTCACATATATCCGGAATGGGTGGCGGCCAAGATCCTGCCCGCAGCTAAAAGAAAGCTGAAGGTGGCAGTGCCTGGCACCGGCGCGCCCGAAGATCTGCGCCGCATGATGCAGGCGGCAGGAGTGGCCCAATCGGTGCTCCTGCCCCTGGCTAAAGGCATGGATGATGTCTCCAGCCTCAACGACTGGGTTTTGTCCGTATCCGGGAGAACGGAGCTGACTGCCTTTGGTGCGGTGCATCCATTCATGCAAAACCTGGAGGCTGAGCTGGACCGGCTGGCATCCAGGGGCATTAAAGGAGTCAAGATGATGCCGCTCTTGCAGGAGGTCTATCCCGATGATCATCGCTGCAAAGGGCTTTACGAGGCATTGATTGAAAGAAAGATGATCCTGGTGGCTCATGCTGGCAGAGACCCGCTGGACCGGCCTGAGGTCTTCGGCACGCCTGAGCGGTTTGGCAGAACTGTGGAATGCTATCCGGACCTGCGGCTGGTGCTGGCTCATCTGGGGGGTCTACGCATGTGGGATGACGTTAGACGGTACCTTCTGCCCGCCGGCAGAAATGTCTATTTCGACACAGCTTATGTCTCCTTTTACATGGGTCAGGAAGAGATGGGTGAACTGATAAGAGATATCGGGCCGGAGAGAGTCATCTTCGGCAGCGATTACCCTTGGGAGGAGCCTGGAAGGGCAGCGGAGATTATCAGGGGCCTGGGACTTTGTGTTGCGGAAGAGGAAGCTGTCCTCTTCAAGAATGCGGCCACACTCCTTGGTATGCACTAGGCCAAAGGTTTATACTTCTTAAGAATAGAAGTGCTGATCCATGAAACACGATCTGCTTGACATTTTGGCTTGTCCGCTGTGCAAAGGCAACTTGACTTTGGAGGTATTCGAAGAGAACGAGAAGGAGATTGTGACTGGCAAGCTTTGCTGTCAGGCCTGCCGCGAATGCTATCCTATTGAAGACGGCATACCCAATATGCTGCCGCCCGATCTGAGAGATTAGACCGGCTGGCCGGGAAAGTGGCCTGGCGTTGGGAATGCTTGCAAAGCCCGCCTGCCGAAATACTGGAAGCTCCACTAGCAAAATATTTATATAATATTATGTGATATGTAGTGAGGGGGAGTCTTGGCATTGGATCATGTTGTTCATATCAACAATGGCAGCGGTGCGGCCAGGCCCATAGTTCTTCGTCTTCTTCCCGGTGAGGAGACCATATTCAATCTCAAGGTCGTCAATCACGGGGAGCCTTCTAATGTTTCTCTACAGACCAGCAGTCCCGTCTTAAAGGCGGTGCGTTTGAAGAAGCCGGATCACTATGTCGTCATGGAAGAGATCATACCCGTCCTGGCCAGGATGCCGGACAACAAGAAGCGTCTGGACGGGGAGATTCTTCTCTCCGGCAGTGGTGGAGAGAGCCGGGTGCCTATCACTCTGCTGCGTGATTCTGAAGATCCGGGCGACGATCTGGAAGATCCAGGCCCGCAGGGGGATGAGGAATTGATAGACGATGAAGAGGAAGACGAGGATGCAGATCTTTCGGCCCGGAGGGGTGGTGTGGACCGAGATGATGCATACGATGAGGACGAAGACGAAGGCGAGAACGAAGATAGGGATGTGGAGGAGGAAAAGGAGCCGCGGCGCATAGCATTCTCTCGCGATAAAGATCTGCAAAGATACCGATCTGCCACCCGTCAGCAAAGAGCCGGCGGAATAGAAAGCCGCGATGAGAATCGCGGCAAAAAGCCGGCAGGAAGCCGTGTCGATATAGATCGTGGAGACGCCGATAGCGTTGAAAATCGTTACTACGGCAATGGTGAAGGACGTAGTGATGATGATGATAATGATTATATTGATAACAGTCGCGTCGAACCTCGCTTTAAGGCCCGTATTGATGACCGTTTTGTAGACCCAGGTAACAGGCAGGACGAAAGCCCGCGTTTCATCCCCCGGAAGGCTCCTCTCGGAGAGCAAGAAGAGAGGAAGGATGGGTGGAAGAGGTCCACCTCCGGTTATGAGGACCGCTACCAGGGCTTTCAGCAGGAACCTGGCAGAGAAAGCCGGAAGATACCTGTCTCCTCTTCCTCTGCTGATCGGGAGGAAAGAGCCTCCGAAGCCCATGAAGAGCCTGAGGTGTATGTCGAGCAGGATGAGGGGCCAGAGGCAGTCTATCTGGACAAGTTGAGCGGCCTGGGCGCTCTTGGCGCTCTAAAGGTTATACCTGCCGTCATTTTCCTGGCGCTGGTTATCGTTTTGGTTTTGACGTTCATCACAGAAAGCATTCCCGAGTTTCCCGGAGCTTTAGCATCGTCCATCCTGATCGTCACCCTTATCATATACGGAGCGGCTACGCTCCTCAAGGCGTGAGATGTAATTTATGAGATATATCGTGGTCACAGGCGGGGTAATGAGCGGGCTTGGCAAGGGCATTACTGCGGCGTCCATCGGCAGGCTGCTCATGAACAGAGGCTATAAGGTTACAGCCATCAAAATTGATCCTTATATAAACATCGATGCCGGGCTCATGAGCCCATTCCAGCATGGGGAGGTCTATGTCCTCCGGGACGGAGGCGAGGTGGATCTCGACCTTGGCAACTACGAACGCTTTTTGGATGTGGAGCTTACCCGCGACCACAACATCACCACCGGCAAGGTTTACAGCACCGTCATCGAGAAGGAGCGCAGAGGCGAGTATCTGGGCAAGACTGTGCAGATCATCCCCCACATCACCGAGGAGATCAAGAGGCGCATTCGCCAGGTTTCTCGGGACGGAGGCTGCGAGATCTGCCTGATTGAGGTCGGCGGGACTGTGGGCGACATAGAGTCCATGCCTTTCCTGGAGGCCATGCGCCAGCTCAAGTATGAGGAGTCTGGCAACATCTTCTTCGTTCACGTCACCCTCGCTCCCTCCACAGTTGATGGAGAGCAGAAGACCAAGCCCACCCAGCACAGCGTGAAAGAGATGCGACAGCTCGGTCTGCAGCCGGATATGATAGTAGTTAGATGCGAGCGGCCCCTGCTGGAGGAGACCAAGCACAAGATCGCCCACTTCTGCGATGTTCCCATG
>JBAQXX010000053.1:0-3076 GCA_049299735.1 Methanothrix sp.
GAAAGCTCCTCTGCATCGGGCAGAGGGGAGGCAGAGGCGCGGCAGTAGCCGCAGGACAGATTGCAGGCTGCCGTCACCTCCCAAGCAACAATCAGCATTACAGCAGGCCTTTTTTCACCAGTAATTCTGCATTGAGAATGCTGGCACCCGCCGCGCCGCGCACAGTGTTGTGGCCCATGCAGATGAACCTGATTCCAGACCTTATCCTGCCCACGGATACGGACATGCCGTTGCCGCGGCCTCGATCGAGGCGAGGCTGGGGTCGGTCGGGCTCATCCTTGACGATGAGCGCCTTTTTGGGCGAAGTGGGCAGATCTCCCAGGCCCGGATCGAAGCTTTGCATGGCCTTTTTGACCTCATCCGGGGTAGGATTGTCTCTCATGGTCACCCAGATGGCTTCCGTGTGTCCGTCCATGACAGGCACACGATGGCAACTGGCGCTTACAGAGAACTCGGCGTTGACGATTTTTTCGCCGTCGAAACGGCCCAGGATCTTTTGTGGCTCAGTCTCCACCTTCTCTTCCTCGCCTCCAATGTAAGGAATGACGTTGCCGAGTATGGCCATGGAGGGCACACCCTCATAGCCGGCTCCCGACACGGCCTGCATGGATGCCACATGCACGCTCTTGATACCAAACTTCATGAGCGGCTTTAGGGGCAGGGTGAACATGACCGTGGTGCAGTTGGGATTGGTGGTGAGATATCCCTCCCAGCCACGCTTTTCTCGCTGCACTTTGATGAGATCAAGATGCTCGTAATTGCACTCCGGTATGAGCAGAGGTACATCTTCCACCATACGATATGAACTGGTATTGCTGGCTACTGCAAAGCCTGCCGTCGCGAAGGCCGGCTCAACCGTCTGGGCATCTGCAGCGGGAAGCGCGGAAAAGACAATATCAGCATCGACTTCTCGCGGATCGACGTTGACCACGGTCATCTCTGCGATATCATCGGGAAGCTCACTTTCCAGGCGCCACTTGGCAGCTTCTTTGTACTTCTTGCCCGCGCTTCTCTCCGAAGCGGCAAGGCTAGTCAGCTCAAACCAGGGATGGTTCTTTAATCCTTCAATGAAGCGCTGTCCAACAGCACCGGTAGCACCCAAGACGCCAGCTTTGATCTTTGCCATTATCAATCACCTAAAGCTAGAGTGGGGCTTAGAGCTAGGGATGTATATATTTCTTGTCCGAAGGGGATAAAAAAATGATTGATTTCTTAGAATTATTACTCGTCTGTTACTCGCCTACGCAGGATTTTTTCCGAACTCGGTAGCTTTTGGCAAACTCGCAGTTAACCTCGACCACCTCCTCATTGAAGTGCTTGAGGCTCTCCGGAACAGGTCCCAGCGCATCGGCCTTCTCCTGCTTGTCAACCAGGGCACCATGCGGTACGAACTTGCCGTCCGTCAGCGTGACGCCTATAACAGCAGCCGCGTGGCCGACAAAACACTTCTTGCCCAAAGATGAGGCATGAACCACGGAGTTGAAGCCCACAAAGCTCTCGTCCTCGATCTTCATGGGTCCGTGAATTACGGCCCCGTGAGCGATTGAGATCTGCTTTCCGAGCTTTATGGAGCTTCCCATGAGGCCGTGGAAGACTACACCGTCCTGTATGTTGCACTTATCGCCGATGATGATCGGGTTTGCCTCGTCCGCTCGCAGGGATACGCACGGGCCTACGTAAACCTCCTCGCCGATGCGCACGTCGCCGATAATCATAGCTGATTCGTCCACATAAGCCGTCGATGCAACCGTTGGCATGCATTCATTGCGGTTCCATGATGTCTTGGGGTTGGCTTTAAGTATGTTAGCACCACCTCCCCTGGCATTGGCTGTTCACCTTAAAAGAGATTGCCATATACGATGATTCACAAAAGGACTTATTCACTATTGTCAATCGCGATAGATAGTCTCCCTTAATCGAGGCGGCTTTTTTGGATCGACTTGGTGAGCATCGAATACAAATAATTATTGACTACAAAATTTTTTGCGATATGTGTAATACTATAATCTATAATCGCGATAATTGTTATAATTGCCGCTAAATTTAAATATATGTGAGACCGAATTGAGTTCGCGCCATTGAATAATTCTTCAAGGGTGGTAAAGAGAATAGGGAGGGATTAATAGAGTTAAGCTTATTAAAAATCATAGTCATGTATGTATATTATATTAATTTTATGTATTGATAAAGAACACTCTGATATATGAAGGTGTGTAACTTATGGCAGATGATGTGAAGATATTGGGCATGCCACCTGAATCCGGGCGATGGCTGCTTATTATTATCGGAACAATTATCGAGCTTTGTCTTGGTGCAGTGTATGCTTATAGTATAATCAGCGTTCCTCTAAAGAAAGTATTTACTGCTCCCGTCGCTGATGGAGGCTTTGGATTAACCGTTAGCGCCATGGAGATGTCGCTTCCTTACATCGCTTCCCTGGCGTTTTTTGCCCTGACCATGCCGTTGGTCGGGAAATACATTGAAAAATATGGACCGCGAAAGGTAGGAATGCTGGGCGGCGTCATCGTCGGCCTGGGCTGGATCTTGGGCTCCACAGCCACCTCTCCGACGATGCTTATGATTCTGTACGGCGTTATCGCCGGCATCGGTGTGGGCATCGCATACAATTGTCCCATCACCACCGCAGCTAGATGGTTCCCTGACAAGCGCGGCTTGGCCGTGGGATTAACCCTTCTGGGGTTCGGATTCTCCGCATACATCACCGGTAAAATGTCGGAGATAATCTCTGCGAGCTTCGGCGGAGTTTTCGGCGCCATGAAAATCTTAGGCATAGCATTTCTGATCCTCATTGTGGTTCTCTCCATGTTCTTAGTCTTCCCCCCCGTTGGATGGTGCCCTCGTGGCTGGAAACCGCCAGTAGCTGCTGCCGGTGGCAAGAAGACCGATTATACGAGAGATGAGATGGCAAAGAACAGGACGTTCTATGGTCTCTGGATCTGCTATGTGATCGGTGCACTGGCCGGGCTGATGGCCATAGGCGTTGCCAAGCCTGCCGGCCTGGAAGTCGCAGCAAATGCGATGATTGCTGAAGCAGACATAACCCAGAAACTAACTG
>JBAQXX010000054.1:0-42609 GCA_049299735.1 Methanothrix sp.
GATGGTATGGTTCATTCTTGGCCTTCCTTGCCATAATCCCCTCCCTAAAATATCCCCTTCAGAGGAGATTATAACACAAGCTATTATTAATACTTATAGGACACTAAGAAACATTCGGGACTCTACACAAAGCCAGTTGAATCGAAAATTTTAAATACTCAAAACCTACCTTATTCATATGGACGATGAGAGCATTATAGAGATTATTAATGAAGCAGAGTTTAATATAGAAACAGCGGATCCAATATCAACTCAGAGACTGATTTTGGATGCATGTGCTTGTACTGGAAATTGCCCCGAAAATTGAAATTTCTTTTGCATTATCTGCTATAATAAACAGCAGAGTTTAGGAAAATTGGGGAACGTATGTATAAGGCTAGCAGATATAATAAATTTTTCAAGGAAAATGATTCGTTCCTTCTGTTTAATTCATTTAGCAGAGCATGTATTAAATGTAAAAAATCCGATTTGAAAAAAGTAATGCATTTATTAAAAGAAAAAAATCCAAGTGTCGGAGAAAATAAAGATTATCAGAATATTTTAATAAAAAATGGTTTTATTTTAAATGACGATATAAATGAGCTTGAGCGCATTGAATATTTATATAATGCAAATTTTTTTAGAACTGATGAGATCGGTATTGTTTTAGTGCCAACATTGCAATGTAATTTTAAATGTCCTTATTGTTTTGAAGCTAAATATAAAAAAGGATACGAAGAATCTAAAAATTATTTTGATATTTTAAAGAATTTTGCTGATAAAAATTTCTATAACAAAAAAAGAGTAAATATTAGTTTGTTTGGTGGAGAGCCTCTTTTGAGAAAAAAAGAAATTTTTTCTTATTTGGATTATGTATTTGCACAAAGTAATAAATATGGATACGAATTGAGTACCAGTATTGTGACAAATGGGTTTTTATTGGACGAAAATACGGTTAGTGCATTATTTAAATATAATTGTGCTTTGCTTCAAGTTACATTAGATGGTAATAAAGAAGACCACAATAGACTCCGCGTTTTGCATGATAATCGTGGAACCTTCGACGAGATTGTAAAAAATTTTAAATCAGCTATACAGTATAGCAATAATGTTCATACGAACACCCGTTTTATTTTACGAGTAAACATGCTTAACCAAAATGTTGATCATATTGAATCTATTCTTGACTTATTTGATAATGACGAGCGGAATAAGATAACCATAATGTTTAGATCAGTCCGTAATACAAGTCAATTCAAAGAGATTAATATTAATTCAGATTCAGATTTGAAGAATTTTTATGATGCAGCAAAGAATCGCGGATTTAATATATACAAGAATACTAATTATTCGCAATATTGCGAAGCGAATGGAGGAGCAAATTTTTTTTATGTTGCCCCTGATTTAAAAATATGGAAATGTTTAGCTGATATTTCAGCAGAAATAACAAATATAGGCAAGATAGATGAAACAGGCATACTACAACTAAATTTATCGCACCTATCAGAATGGTATCAAAAAACAAATCCATTCAAGGATGAAAGATGCAGAGAGTGCTATTATTTACCAATTTGTTATGGCGGCTGTGCTCGTTATTATGCTAAAACCGGAATGCGAAGTTGCTCAAGTAAAGATATGACAATAACTCCTTATTTTTATCGTAATACCCCACAGCAGAGCTGTGGGGTAAAGGGCAGATAGATCTAGTGGATCATGCAGTGTTCAAAGCGAAAATATTAACAAATTCGTACATAGAGATTGCTAATGTATCGTTATTCGAAATCCTCTACACTGTTCTTTTGCGTTCTCTGCTGTATTCTATAAATATATTTTCTTTGGAAATCGTATTTATATAGTAATAAATCCGGATGGCGTTTTCAACATTTGCCTTAAAAATTTTACAAAATCTATCATCTTTCTCGCTTAGGTTTCCGTACTTAAGAAAGCTATTAGCATCACAACCACCACCGCAAAAATATTTTGCCCAGCAATTTAGGCAAGATTTACGTTCATCTACCGAAATGGACCCCCAATATTGGAGGTCCAAGGGATTAGTCTTTAATCCTTCATTTAAATTGCCGACATCGAGGTTATTCTTTCCGGCTAAACGATGGCATAAGTACAATTTTCCCTCAGGTGTTACTGTAAGAATGGAAATACCTGCATTACAATGATATCTTTTTTTTGTACCATTATATAATCTAGATATGTACTCTGAGAACCACCCTAAATCCGTTTCTCTACAATTCCCGATTGATTCGATGATTTCATCTGCTTTTTTTCGATATTGTTTTTTAATCGTATCAATATCCTCATCAGTCAATGAATAATCCGTATCAGATGTAAACATTACTGGTTCGAGAAAACTATCTGTGAATCCGATCTTAGAAAAATATTTGACGAGATTTTCTATTTCGCAATTGTAGTGAGTGATAGTTGCCCTAACTGGTAAATAAATAATACCTAAATTTTTTAGCATAAGTAGCTTAGAATATACGCATTCAAAAGAACCTCGTCCATCCGGAAATTGCCTTAATTTATCATTTAAATGGCTAGGCCCATCCAAGCTTATTTGTATAACAATCTTATGATTTTTCAGAAATTGAACTATCTCCTCTGTTAATAACGTGCCGTTAGTTACTAAATGGAAAGTTACAAATGAATTGTTTTCCTTTGCTTTATCCTCTGCGTACAAAGTGCATATTTTCAATACATCATAGTTCAGTAGAGGCTCTCCTCCAAAAAAAACAATATAACAGGTTGATCCCCTTTTATTAGCTTTAAAAAGGAAGTCTATGGCTCTCTTTGCAGTTTCCGTATCCATTAACATATTTTGCATCCCATAGTTGCCATCCCCGGCAAAACAATAAACGCACCTCATATTACAGCCATACGCCAAATTCAAATAGAGGGCTGCGATTTTTTGCATTCTTTTTCTCGATACACTTAAATCAAATGTATTAATTGCAATAGAGAATGGAAATATAGCATTAATTAGGTCTATTTTATTCGTATAATCATGGATACCATGTTCAATTCCAGATTCTAGCATTTTTTCCTTATTATATTCACAATCTATTTCAAAAAGATAAAAACTATTTATATCAAATAAAATTTTTTTCCCAAAGAAATCAAAAATATGAAACTGGGAAAAACCTCGATCAAACCATTCATCAATTACCTCATTATTTTCAATTTCTACATTTTCACTAAATGGTATTTGAATCTTCGTTTTTGAAATAATAATACTCAATGATCCAGACATTTGTACTTGAACCGCTCTAATATGGTATTGTTCAACTTCTATTTGACCTAATTGTGAAACTTCCATATTTTGCACAGGGTCACCCACGGCTCTACTTAAGCAATTTGATTCGTTTGATGGAAAAGGACTTGTAGAGTTTGGACAGGGAAGCGGCTCAAAATCACTCACTAAGGATATTTTCATTCCATCTACGAGATGATACTCTGAAACATCCCTCCACCCTCCAATTGGTTTTATGCTTCTTAATTCTAAGTATTTCTTTAACTTTGTATGTTCTTCATTTATCCTGCTTTGGAGCTCCCTTACAACATCCACGTGCTTTTTAGTAAATTTCCCACTAGAATCCGATTCTCTATTATCCATAGCTGTAAATAAATCGTTATATGTAATAAGCTTTCTCGATTATTAATTTTCAGATTTCACATGAGGGGTCAAAATCGAATTGGCGGATACACATACCAGCTGCAGCGCGGAGAAGACCCTTCCAGGCAGCGCTCGCAGAACATGCGTCTCCTGGGGATCGTTGATATCCAGCCCGTACTTGCCCAGCATGCCGATCTCAAAGGTGATTTCCTGAATCTCCTGCAGCGACTTCCCGCGAAACAGCCGCAGGGCATCCAGTAGATAGAAGGCCGCATCCATGCGTGGCCCACGGGCCTTTAGCCCGCGCACGGCAATCTTCCGCAATCCATCTCTGGCCAGACTGCGTAGCTCCTCGGGTGCCTCCATCTCCAGCACCGCCTGGAAATGCTTCTGGGCCGGCTCGATGTCGCCGGTTCAACGGGCGAAGGCGAGGCCGTACAAGGTCTGCGGGTCCTGGGGCTCGCTCTCGAATGACCGGCGCAGATAGTAGAGAGCCCGCAGGCTGTCGCCCTCCTTGCCAAGGATGGCGCCCAGGTTCTTTAGGGCCACGGGATTCCTGGGGTCGGCGGCAAGAGCGCGCATGGTGTACTCTTTGGCCCGCGAGAGGTCGCCCGCCCGGCTGGTAGCCGAGCGCCAAGGCTACGCAGGCGTGCGAGTGGCCGGGAGCGAGCTGGAGGCAGCGGAGCAGCAGCTCTATGCCCCGGTCGAGCTGGCCGAGGTCTACGTAGGCAGTGGTCCTTAGTTGGTCAACGACCTGTCGATATCATATCTTTCATGCAGTGCCCTCAGCCACGTCTATAGTACCTCCAGGGGTCGCAGCATCTACTGTAGCCTGGATGCTGGAATTCTTGCATCCATGAGGACAAACATCTGTCGGAGATTGAACAACAAGATTTGACAGCTCGGATTGAGTACCTGAAAATACATTCAAATCCACCGTATTTTGTGTGATGCCAGGGATTTTACCCTTATCTGTCCATTGCCAGATAGACCACGTTGATTTCCAAATCCCTGCCGAATTAGGTTTTTTCAGTGGATCGTACTTGTAATTTGAAGTCCATAGGGTGTACCGGGAAAGGCGGGTATCCGTCAGGTAGGAGCTTGCAAAAGAGGGACCTGTGTAAATTATGGGCATCACTCTTGTCTTGCTCTGAACTGTGGTCATCCATGCAATTATCCAATCTGCAAAGTCCGTGTTAGTATTTTTTGTCCTAGGTGGAGCTTCTTCAAGATCCAGCGCAGGCGGAAGATATCCTGGTCCGATGTACCTACCTGCTACCCGAACAAACCACTCAGCTTCCGCAATTGCCCCATTAATGCCGGGATCATTTTTGGGATATGCATAGTGATATACTCCGACCTTTAAATGAGAATCTAGAGCACCATCAATGTTAGCTATCAAGCGGTTATCATTTTGGTGAGTTCCTTTCTTCGCAGGGTTTCCATTATTTTTACAGGCACAAATTGCATCCGTTGGCTTGTACAGACATGAACACCCTGGAATCAAGGGAGTTTTTTCGCAGGTTTCTGCAGTTGGTCCCGCCCAGCTGCTAGCCTTGACGTAAGCGAAACTCAAGCCTGAAGCATCCGCTACAGAACTAAGCTTTGGATTATTCGGATCTGGGGTCCATCTGATTGTACCCTGGTTGCATGATACATCGATCCCCCTAGGTCTCCGCGCAATAGTTATCTCGTTATTCAATAGAGCTTTAAGAGCATTTTCTTTGTTATATCCTGCATATTGCCACTCAACAGTTTGCGTGGTAGCTAAAACCGTACCGTCACCGTATTGGTAATTAATATACGTAGGATAAGCTTTAGAGCATTTGCCTTTGCATCCTTTATTTGTATCCATCACTACATCTACTTTTGTGGAAGGAATTTTGGTTAAGTATCCATGGTTAGCCGATTTCCAATTGCTTAATAAGTCATCTGTAAGCCCGTTAGATATTGGGTTGTCTGGACTATTGATCTGAATTGTATCACAATACGTTAAGGTGTGTCCTATTGTACTAGCACCTGGAAGGATCTTCAATCCGCTCCAATCACCATTATTCCATCCCCCATCGCAACAGTGCGCTATAAGAAAACCTCCGTTTTTAACATATGTACTGATCTTATCAATATTCTTATTTATATTTGTATAATAAGACGTAGGCTGATCTGAAGCATACATTATAAATATGTATTTGCTGAGAACGGTTGTGGCCAATTCCGTGGAGCTAATTACATCATGAGATACACCAAGTTCTGTTAGGGCCAAGTCGTTTGAATCTACATTCCATGGCAATTGGTCCTGAATTAAAAGAGCCTCAGTGCCACCTTCATAAGCTTTTACAGTAGAATTGTTCTGTGTTTCGATAGGAATATGTGGTATATCTGAGTCGGACCTCATATGTGATGATCCTACTGCCATACCAACACAAATCATTAACACGAGCAGTAATCCAACTGCCAATGACGCAGATTGTCGATTCATGGTCTTCCCTATTGCTAAATTTGGGATTAACATCTGGCCTGATGGTATTTAACATTATTTATATATTTATATTATTAATAAATTTACGCAAAGGACACCCATATACTCTCATGGAAAATCGAACTCCATCCAGCCGTCTCCCTGCTTCCCGAGACCAACAGCCTCCTCATCGCCCCCGTGGAGCTGCTGGCCGGCGCCCTCAACAGCCACCTGGAATTGCAGCGCTACAAGATCCTCTTCATCAGCGGCAACTACTCCCGCATCCTCAATCGGCTGAACCGCAACTTCACAGAACTGGAAGTGCGCCGCGCCTTCACAGTCTTCCAGCTCATGACCATCCTGGAGGAGAACCACCATAGCTTCCTGATCGTCGAGCATGATCCGTTGCTCTTCGAGGATGCCGGGGAGATGGTCGAGTACCTGGCCCAGGCCCTCAGGCAGACCTCCAGGGAGGCTACCATCCTGCTCTACGCGCCGGCGCTGGATCCCCACCTGCAGAAGCTGACCGAGCTGGCTAACCTGGGTGTTCTGCATCTACAGCGAGCAGGCCACAGCCCGGAAGGCAGAGGCGAAGACTCCGGGAGCGCAGAGGACGCTGGAGGCGTACTCGTGAGGTGGCCCTGGAGGCGACATGCAAGGCCGATCGAGCCCAGGCGGGCATCTCGATATTAGTGACTCAGTGTCTCGCCCAATCTCCACCGCAGAAATCTGTATTAAGGTGGAAAGCAAAAGCCGGGCAATGGAGGGTTCTGATATATCGGAAAAAGAAAAAATTCAGGATATTCCTTCCTTCACAAAAGCTCGATCGGATGTGGAGAACCTTAACGCTTTAAAAAGTGCTATGCCTTTACTCCTTATGCCATTAAAGCTAATTGGTGTTGATACCGACCAAATGGAGAAAGCCTTGAAGGACACAGATGGGCTAAAGGCATCAGTTGAGGAATTAACCAAAATTCCCGATCGATTTAACGATCAATTTGTACCTCTTGGCTGGATCATGTACGAGGAGATGGACCTCCAAGTTGCCAAGATGGCAATAAAAATGGCTGAATCTGGGGATATTGAAGGGGCAGATGCGTACCTCGCAGATTACTACGATACAGACACGGTTCAACGGATGCTGCGCAGGATGGAACGTGTCGAGGAATTTCGTCGAAGGATACCTTTGGCTAAGAAGGCATTAACTGACTATCGTGAGGAGCGTTATCATGCCTGTGTGCCCGTGGTGCTTGCGCTGATTGACGGTATGGTAAACGAGCTTCATTTAAAGGCCAGAGGGAAGAGGCTGGGCTTTTCTGCAGAAGATGTTAATCTGGAGGCTTGGGATTCTGTTAGCGCTCACAGCAGGGGTTTGGGACAATTGGTTCCCGTATTAATGAAAGGTCGTTATAAGACCACAACGCAGCAAATATTCAAACCGTATCGAAATGGCATAATGCACGGTATGGATCTTGGTTATGACAATAAAATGGTCGCGGCCAAGACTTGGGCGGCCCTTTTCGCACTTCGTGATTGGGCCATAAAGACGGAAGAAGGTGCCATTGAGCAGCCGCCCCCAGACAAGCCGCTGGAGCTATCAGATCTGATTCATCAGATTCGTGAGAATCAGGAAGATCAACAGCTTCTGCAAAAGTGGAAACCAAGGAATATCAAACCAGGCCAAGACATCCCGGTCTCTGGAAAATCTGAGGATTACGAGGCAGGCTATCCTGAAAAATCTTTAGCAGAGTTCCTTGAATACTGGCAGATCAGAAATTACGGATTTATGGCAAAGAAGTGCCTCTCTTCAAAATCGGGTTCTAAAGGTCCAGCCAGTCCACGAGATTTGAGCTTGGCATATTCAACGAGATTTTTGAAGACCTTTGAATTTAAGGAAGTAAAAGATCAAGCTGCTGCCGTGACGGTGGTAACAGCAAAACTGGTCTATGAGGATTGCGGCCAGGAAATGAAGAAGTCTTTTGAATTCAGGCTAATCAATCTCGATTCTGATTGGGAAGTCCAAGTTAGGGGATATCCTGATAGCAGATGGTTCATATTGAATTGGGATTGGCTGTAGCTTCATGTCTCAAATTCCCGATTCTTCTTTATAGTGAAAACGATGGAGGCGCGAGGCAAAGCTCGTCGAGCCCAGGCGGACGGTCAGCACCAGGGTCATGGAGCTGGAGACGGCCAAGGAGATCCTGGCGGAGGTCTTCCACGCTCGGCCCGGTGAGGAGGAGATGATAAAGAGGAGGCTGGAGGAGAGGAACTGGGCGGAGGTGCACAGGGTGTTGCATGGAAATTATAAGGCTTAGCCATGCTTTTGTGGGCTGTTAAAGTAGTTTATCCTCTTTTAGACCGGTAGCATTACATCATATAAAGGCAATTCAACCGGTGTTGTTAGGAGCACATATATGACCCAAGTCAAAGAAATTAAATCGCAGTCAACATTTTCTAGCGACAATCCGTTGATAGATCCTGCCAATGATATGCTGGGCTATGTGCCATTTTCCAAACTCCTCGCCCAGTCCATATCAAGAATATGTCCGAAGGAAGGGATTGTGGTCGCTATCAATGGCCCGTGGGGATCAGGGAAGAGTACAATTCTTAACTTCGTCCTATATTACCTCGAACACGAATTTGCGGATCAGCTAGTTATGCCGATCCACTTCAATCCGTGGTGGTTCTCGGGGCGTGAGGACCTAACTCGTCTTCTCATCGGCCAAATACGGGCACGACTCGGAGACAAAGATTATGGAGAATTGAAGGGCAAGCTCGCAGATTTCACTGAATTGGTGACCAGAATTCCAGGTGTCCCAGGAAAGGATTTTGGTGAAATCTTTGCAGATAAGTTAAGAGGAGAACCAGACCTCGTCTCTTTGAAGAATAGAATCGATGAATTGCTGCGCTCCTCTGACAATCGGATACTTGTTATCATCGATGACATCGATCGCCTCGCACCTGATGAGATCTGCGACCTATTTCGTACGATTAAGGCAACTGGGAACTTCCCCAATGTAATCTACTTGCTCGCATTCGATATTGGCGTGGTAGTTAAGTCTCTTGAGCAGACTTTCATCCCTGATGCAAATAGTTATCTTGAGAAGATCGTCCAAGTTCCATTTGCTTTGCCACTGCCAGACAAAGCAGCCCTTCGCAAGCTCCTCTTCGCCAGACTTAGCGAAATAACCGTAGGTACAGATGAGACGAACTTTGATGCCGTATACTGGGCAAATGCATATTATCGTGGCATAGATCACTTCATCGTTACTCCTCGGGATGTCGTTCGCCTGATCAATGTGCTTCGAGCTACATACCCCTGCGTGAAGGACGAAGCTAACCCTGTGGATTTCATCTCAATCGAGGCGATACGAGTATTCATGCCCACGTTGTATGATGAAATACGAAGTAATCAAGACCTTCTTGCAGGAGCGTCGGCTGAGTCGGGACGAGAGAGTACAACAGGGCAAAGGAAGAAGGTCTTCGAGACATGGTTGGAGTTACTCCCAGAAAGGGACCGTGATTCTGCGAATAAACTCTTATCTCTCCTTTTCCCACGATTTGGTTCTGCTTTTGGGGGGGCGCGATATGGCTACGAGTGGTTGTCTAATTGGCGTAGGCAACTTCGTGCTTGTAGCCCAGACAAATTTCCAATTTACTTCCGTTTCGCAATTGGTTCTGATTCCATATCCAAAGCTGAAATCAATGCGTTATTGGAGATTGCCGGCGATAGCAAAGCGTTCGGCGAGTTGCTGCTGAAATATGCAGGCCAAAATCGCTCTGATGGTAGCTCAAGAGTTCGAGCTATTCTTGAGTACTTGCAGTACTATACTACGAAAGATATACATAAGGAAGATATACCTGCAATAATTAACACCTTTTTCGATATTGGCGACAGTCTTCTATTGAAATGTGATGAACGCGGAGGCATATTCGATGTTGGTAATGATATTCGAATAAGCCGGCTGATCTATCAGCTCTTGCGCCGAGTCGATGAAACAACTCGTTTTGAGATTATCTCTTCGGCAATAGAAAGTGGTTCAGCCATTGCAATAATTACTCATGAGACCGTTATCTGGGGACAAGAGCATGGCAAGTTCGGCAACGAGGAGCCAAACCCCGTGGAAGATTGCACCTTCACAGCTGAACACCTGAATATACTTGAAAAACTAGCTGTGACAAAGATCACTGAAGCAGCAGAAGATGGAGCTCTTCTTTCATCGCCAAACCTTGTAGGTACTATCTACGCTTGGCGTATATGGACAGGCTCAGACGATCAAGTGCAAGAGTGGGCAAATGAGATCATAGCAACGGATGACTGTCTCATTTCATTCGTGGAACAATTTGGATCTGTAAGAAAATCACAGGGATTAGGTGATCTGACAGTCAGAGAAAAATATCGCCTTGATCCAAAGTGGCTGGAGCCATACATAGATCCCAACGAAATTGTGGACAGGCTGACACGAATAAGAGATGAATCCCAACTTGATGATGAGAAGATGAAAGCTGTGTCACAGTTCTTGCATGAGCACGATCTTCGAACGAGAGGAAAGGACCCGGAAAGAGAAGGTTGGGAAGAATAGCGATGTCAACCACATATCATACGATATCAACAGGATCTATGCGATGCTTTCCCCAGCCTTAGAGTTGAAGGCCTTGTCACGCAGCTGTTCGCGGTTCGAATCCCATCTTCCGCATGGCTAGATGCCGGTAATAATTACGAGCCTGCCAGCCATGCCCGTATCCCCAGCGCCTCCGCCTTCATCTCCCTGGCCTTCTGGCGGGCTTGCTCGGCATCCATCTTCCTGGCGCTTCCCAGATGCATATTGCGCGTCTTCCCGCCCTCGCGCCAGGAGGCCATCCAGTAGGTGTAGGTCTTGGAGCCCTTCCGGCTCTGCTTGACCTTTTCCATCTGCCACACGGTCAGGTCCTCCAGCCGTGCCTGGAGCTTGAGAGCCCCGGCCTCTGCCAGAGCTTTCTCCGCCTCTCCTTGCAGCCTTTGCGCTTCCTGGCGGGCCGCGGGTGCACGGGCGGCCTTCTGCAGGGCTTTGGCATCACGGGCCAGCTCCCGGGCTTCCTTCTGGAGAGCATGGCGGCGATCGCCGGAGGGGGTGCGGTGCATGCAATATAGTTATATGGCATTTTACCTAAAACTTTGTAGAATGTCATAGAACTATTTGGGCCCATCATGGTTGCTTGATAAAAGAGGGGCTCTAAGCTCTGCTGATCCGCAGCCTATTTTGTTCCACATTTCGTCTCCCTCAGCAGCCTCTCCATCCTCTCTATAAATCTCTCCGCCAGATCAATCCCCGCCTGCACCTCTTCCACAGTAGGCAATGCCATGAAGGAGTACTGATCGGCATGGCGCACGCTTCTGATCCGGTCGAAGAGCATGGGCCAATCTTCCTCAAGGGTGCCATCTTCTACATACCTCTGCAAGTAAAGGCCAATGCAGTAGTGGCTCTTCTCCCGCACCCCATCCCGGAAGAGAACGGCACGGGCGGAATGAAAGACGGCCAGGTACGCAGAAGAGATAGCGGACCGCAAAGCTTCTGCCTCCAGATTCTTTTCAGCTTCGGAGAGCCATTCTCCGGCCTGGAGTAAAGATTGATCGCTCTTGGTCCGAGAGGGCTCCACCTTGCGCAGCAGGCCGCGCTCAAAGCAATCATCGATATTCTTCAAGGCACTCACCTTTCAGTGTTACTGAACCCATAACCAGAGTGTTGTAGAATGGCTTATCCTCTCTCTTGAGCCGCTCCAGCTTTTCAGGCGTCAGAACCAGCAGATTGACTTCGCAGTCAGCCTGCTGGCTCAAATCCTTCTGAAGCCTTGCCAATACGCTTTCCGGAGGCAAGCTATCTGCTCTTACCCAGACATCCAGGTCGCTTTCCTGGTGATTCGTGCCCCTGGCCCAGCTCCCGTAAAGGCCCAGGCCCCTGGCAGAGCCCAAGGAAAGAGCCGACAGGTCTATTCTCTCCAGGTTGAGCAGGAGTTTGATGGCCCGAGAATGAGCACCATCATGAGGAGAATACTCTCGACCCGCCTTTTGCAATAAACCATATTCCTCCAAGAGGCGCAGATAGCGAGAGACAAGCCCTTTGGTGACGCCAGTGGCCCTTGAGACCTCGGCCACGCGGAAGGCACTGTGAAACATCGCATAGCGCAGGACCCTAGCCCGCTCCTCAGTCTTGAACAGCTCTGTGAGCATGCATAGCATTATGTTTACATGCTATAAACATTTTGTTTATAAGCTGAAAACAATTAGTTTACAGGAAATAAACACGACTTGATCTTTCCGGCCACCTTGAGCAGTATTGTCCGAAAGGAGCTACCTGCAAAAATGGTTTTGTGGCTGACAGATCACAAAGCGATCACAGCGCACACAGAGCCTTCAAGAGCGCTTCACTCAAATTCAATTGTCCCCGGAGGCTTGGGAGTCAGGTCGTAGACCACCCTGGCCACTGTTGGAATCTCGCCAGTGATGCGACTGGATATACGCTTTAATGTCTCCCAGGGAAGTTCCATCGCTTCCGCAGTCATGGCATCTCGGGAGGTGACGGAACGAACGGCCACCACCCATCCATAGACCCGGACGTCGCCTTTCACGCCCGTGGCTTTGCCGAGCAATGCAGCAAAGGCCTGCCAGGGGCTGAATTTTGCGACCTCTTCCTCTACAATGGCATTGGCTTTGCGGACAATATCCAGCTTCTCGGATGTGACCTCGCCCACAATGCGCACGGCCAAACCGGGCCCGGGGTAGGGCATCCTCTCGCTGATCTCCTGTGGTAGGTTCAGGGCGCGGGCCACCAGGCGAACCTCGTCCTTGTACAGGTCGCGCAGGGGCTCGACTATGGTCTTAAACTCCATGCAACTGGGCAAGCCCCCAACATTGTGGTGGGCTTTGATGCCTCCTTCAGACTCTATTCTGTCCGGGTAGATGGTGCCCTGCATGAGGCAGTCGCCGCCTATCTTGCGTGACTCCTCCTCAAAGACACGAATGAAGGTCTCACCCACGATCATCCTTTTCTCTTCCGGGTCTGTGACTCCTTTCAAGGCATTGAGGAACCTGTCGTGGGCATTCACGCGCACCAGGCCTATATTCTGGAATAGTTGCTCGATTCGGTCCGACTCATACTGCCTCATGAGCCCCGAGTCCACATAAACCGGAACCAGCCGGTCTCCGATGGCGCGATGGGCCAGCATGGCGCATACCGAGCTGTCCACGCCTCCCGATAAACCTATGATGGCGCGCCCCTTAACATCGCGCCTGATTTCCTCGATGGCGTCCTCTATGAAACGTTGCACATTCATGGCCATAATAGCATGCCCGGCTTTGAGAATAATAGGCTTGCGGTTACGATTAATGCTTTTCTAGATGATTCCAATATGACCCGTACATGAAAAATAAGGCTATAAATTATGAACGCGAAAAATACTACGGCGAGATAAGAGTGTTGGGCTCGCCCATTAAGACCTCCTCGGAGAGGGCCCCCCTCCGGCCCTCTCCACTCAGTGAGAGAATTGCAGCCGATGGTACAGAAAAAATAATTAGTGGTAACATAGATTGCAGATGAAGTGGTAAAAATGAAATCTGGCCGAATTTTGCTATGCATGACAGCGCTCGCCGCCTGTCTCCTGATTTGCATTGCCTGTGGAGAAGACTATCTCGGGGGTGGATATGTGCGCAGTTCCGATCGCTCCATGATGATGGATAAGGGAATCGCTGGCATGGTGCAGTGGCTTGACCTGCCCGTTCCCGGCAGCACCTTTGCTCCCTACAGAGAGTACTACATGACTGCCGTAGCGCCCTCAATGCTAGTAATGAGCGATGCGGTGAGCAGCCCGGTATCGTATGATATTACCGGACGGACGCCCGCCGGGGTGTACTACAGAAACGGCCAGTGGCTTTCATACGCCACCTATGCTGCGTCGCGGCTCACTCAGAGCAATGATCTCTGGATATCAGGCCAGACCAACTGGACCCAGTATGCGGCCATCCCGCTTGGTTCGTCGCTTCAGCTGGTGGCCAATGTACCCTCTGGCGGGATGGGAAGCTTTTTCAAGTTGATTCAGACCAATGCCGTCAGTACCGATTACAAGGCCGCTCAGTTCAATCCGGGATACAGCAGCATGGACTTTATCGCCGGGCAGACGGGAAGGCACATGCTCTACTTTGTGGTGAACAATCAGCAGAGCAACTTGGTCATTGTGGATGTATTCTCCCAGGCCCCTGGGTAAATGATTCGAGAGCTGGGCGGATGCATTTCCGCCCCCGCACTCAATGCCATCGATCACGATGATGGTTGACCATCATCTATCGGGCAGATGCACTCCAGCCACTCTTTCTCCGGGCTTACGGTCTTGTTGGCCCATTTCCATCTGGCCTTGCCAGCCAGCGCAAAGTCGCCGGCCAGATGCGTATCTGTGAAGCCGCCCGGCCAGTAGGCTGTGCGATCAGCCAGGCCCAGGACGCGAGAGTTCGTCTCCAGATAGGAGAGGGTCTTGCCGAGCTGTGTCTGATAGCTGAGGTTGAGGCTTTTTGCCCCGTAGTATCTATCGCTCCAGCGAATGTCTCTGTAGTCGTTCTCGGCCCGCAGCTTTGCCGACCAGTTCCCTCGCAGGGGAATGCTGTTTCTGGAGAGGTTGACAAAGACCGGAAAAAATCCGGCAAGGATGTTGCGCTCTGCGCTGATGCTGACGGAATTGTATGTCAATTTCTCCTCTGCCTGATAGTCGCCAGTTCCATGCTCGCCGAATGCAAGAGTCGATCCGATTATAGGCCTGATTCTGGTAGTGACTGATGCCGATAAGTTGAACTCGCCTGCCAGGATAAGCACATTGTTTGTGACCAGGTAGCTTTCAAATTCAGTAGAGAGCATGCCCTCCGTGCTGGCCAGGCCTTTGCCGGAAACGCGGCCATCGATGCTGGCCCTGGCGGCGGGCTTACGTGTCCTCATCTTGATCACTATCTGGCCGTGCGCGCCCGGCGGAAGATTGGGGAAGGTCCAGGTGTTGGTGGTGCCGGGGTCGGGCGATGGATAGGATTCGATGAACACCGTTTGCGGATCATAATCCTCTTTGACGATCAGATCGACAGGCTCTAGCTGATTATTTCCATAGGTTATGGTGTAGGTCATCAAGCCACCTGGGGTCGCCGAAGAGGGGCCGTCTTTTACATCCTCCTTTTCCAGGGGCTCGAAACTTATTACCTCGTCGCCGATCTTTATGTAATCGATAAAAGCAGATGTATCGGATGCCTTGCTGTCCTTATAAATCGTGATGTAGATTTTCACAATTTTCTTGCCTTCCAGTCTGCTTTTGCAGTCATCAAGACTTGTCGGCAGGAACTCTTCGTCCTTATATTTCTCATATTCCAGGTCAAATCCATCCAGTTCATTCCAGGTATTATTGGACATTCCTATATCTGAGCATGATTCTTTTTGCGATAGAATCCTTGCATCCTGGAGATTTTTGCTATCGTAGCTGTCGTCCCCATCGCCATCAAAATAAAGCTCAACTTGGACAGCTCCATCTCCTGATTGTGGATATATCCACATGCTGAGCTGATCAAGATCTTCAAGTGGCAGCGGAGGGTCCAGATAGATATAGATCCTGGCATAATTTCCTTCACTGTTTATGGATAGCTCTGCACTGCTGCTGCCGTGAAAGCTCTGTATTGCGGAGACGGAAGCATCTGCATCTTTCAGCTTGATGAGGCGATAGTCCAGATCCGTGATCGAGGTAGAGCTAAAAATACCTATCTGGATTAAGATAATAATAATTACTATAAAATTAATTGATCGATTGTAATGTAATGGCTTGCTCATACATACTTGTATTTATTTGACAGTAGAAATAGGATTCGCTCGACAAAACACCTGAAAATTTGCTTTGGCTAATTTGCATCATCTTAATCATAAATGACCTAGATCAGGTCTACATAACCTCTACATGAAAAAAAGGGTTATTAACGTCGGCGATAACTGAGTGTTCGGCGGGTTAGGAGAGTGGGGACTTATCCTTACCGCATGGGCAGGAGGAACGGGAAAGGGGGTATCTTCCTGCCCAGAATCCCTTAAATCTTCAGTTTTTCAAATCTATTCCTTCGGCCATCTCTAAAACCCTTCTCAGCTCCTCGATTACAATGGGCTTGCTGATGTAATCGTCCATGCCGGCAGCCAGGCAGCGTTCGCGGTCGCCTTTCAGGGCATAGGCTGTGATGGCTATGATCCTTGGCCCATTGGGCCACAGCTTGCGTATCTCCTGCGCGGCCACCAGCCCGTCCATCTCCGGCATCTGCACATCCATGAGAACGACATCATAGGGCTGGCGTTCTATTGCCTGCAAGACCTCGATACCATTGCCTGCTACATCTGCGCTGTAGCCGAGCTTCTTTAGCATCTGAATGGCGACCATTTGGTTAATGGCATTGTCTTCCGCCAGCAAAATGCGCAGTGGTCTGGTCGTCTCCCGCCTGGCGGCAGTTTTTGCCATCTCGGCGCAAGAATCGGCGGGAACCGATATTTCCTCCGTCTCCTCGGCCAGAATTGTAAAATGGAATGTGGAGCCCAATCCCGGCTTGCTGACCACCCAGATCTCACCGCCCATCAGCTCCACCAGCCTGCGGCTGATGGCCAGGCCCAGGCCGGTTCCGCCGTACTTGCGTGTGATAGTTGAATCTATCTGAGAGAACGACTGAAATAGCCTGTCCACCTTTTCCTCAGGAATTCCAATGCCTGTGTCGATAATAGAAAAATGAAGCTCATATTGTCTGCTATTTGTGGTCTGTATCGGCTTTGCTGTCACGGAGACTTCTATCGTCCCGTTATGCGTGAATTTGACCGCATTGCCGAGCAAGTTGACCAATACCTGACGAAGCCTGGTAACATCTCCTTTGAAGTATGCCGGAATAGACTTATCCAGGTCATGTTTCATAGCCAGCCCTTTTTGATCCGCAGCCGCCTTTACCAGATCTACAGCCACTGAAATGCATTCTCGCAGATGGAAGGGCTGGCACTCCAGCTCCATCTTGCCGCCCTCAATCTTGGAAAAGTCCAGTATCTCATTTATAACAGAGAGCAAGGTGTTGCCGGAGCTTCTCACAGTCTCTACGTAATCTCTCTCTTGTGCGGTCAAGTCCGAGTTTAAGAGCAATCCGGTCAGACCCAATACTGCATTAAGAGGCGTTCTGATCTCGTGGCTCATGTTGGCTAAAAATTCGGATTTTGACCTGACTGCGGCTTCTGCTGCTTCTTTTGCCTCAATGAGGCTGTCTTCCGCCTGCTTTTTCTCTGTGATGTCGCGGATGGACTCTATGGCTCCAAAGACATTGCCGGCAGAGTCATAGAGAACAGCGGCGCTGCCCATGAGGTATACGATTCCGCCTCGCATGTTGGGCATGTAGGCTTCTCCTCTGAGCACTCTTCCTTTTTTCTCAATGTGGTTATATTTGCCCTTGATATCTCTGTCATCTTTTAAAATCAGATCGATGAGTATGGGCCGGCGAGAGCCATAAAAGGGCAATGCATACTCATAATCGCCTTTTCCTATCATATCCTTGGTCAAGATGCCGGTCATGGCCTCAATGGCCTTGTTCCAGGCTACCACCTTTCCATCTCGATCGATGACGAAGGTAGCATCGGGCAGAAAATCAATGATATCCATTAAGCGCTGCTCATATTCCAAAAGAGCCTCCTCTGCCCGCTTGCGGTCGGTGATGTCGGTAAGTAAATTCAGCGTGGCCGGTTTGCCTTGCCATTCAATCAAGGTCGCATTAATTTCCACCCACTTGACTATGCCTTTGGAAGTGACCACTCTGAAGGCGTACCGGGGCGGTGCGGCCTCATTTGCCATCCGTCGCCGGTAATTTTCAACAACCCGGCTCCGATCATCCGGGTGGATGAACTCCGGAAATGGCCTATCAATGAGTTCCTGCTCGAAATCCACCTCTAACAGGTTAAGCATCTTGGGATTGACAAACTTGAGCAGTCCGTCTTGCGCGACGATTATTGATTCGTTAGCGTTGTTTATCAGCAGGCTGTACTTTTTCTCGCTCTCCTGCAGCGCCTCCTCGGCCATCTTGCGAGAAGTGATATCCAACCCGACGGCTTGATAGCGGATGGGCTGGCCCAGCTCATTAAAAAAGGCCCGGTTGGTCCACTCGTGGTAGACCACTTTACCGTCCCGCCTGAGATATCGTTGCTCATGGGTCTCAATGGGCTGCTCGGGCGTGAGCGCGCCAAGAATTTCTCTGACCATTTCCCGGTCGGCAGGGGACAGGAATTCGTAGTAGTTTTTACCGATTATCTCGGCGGGGGCAAGGTCATTCCATGCTGTCGGCGTTTTGTTTATATAAGTCACAGTGCCGTCGGGAAGAAAAGCCGAAACGAACACCGGCATGTCATCGGACAGCTGCCGGTAGCGCTCCTCGCTCTCCCGCAACGCTTCCTCCGCCTTCTTACGGTCGGTGATATCTCTGGTCACCCCCACTAGAAACTCATTTCCTGCTTTGTCCCTGTAGAGCGTTTTTTTAACCAGGACGGTGCGAGTTATGCCGGGAGCGTAGGTATTCGTCTCCTCATTTACATTCTCCTCTCCCGTGGTAAATACCTCTTCATCCTTCTGCCAGGAGGTCTGTGCATTCTCTCGGGAGGAGAACAGCTCGTAAGCCGTCCTGCCCAACATCTCCTCTCTTGAAAGGCCGAAGAGCTTGCATGCGGCATCGTTTACCAGAATAATCCGGTGCTGCCTGTCCTTTACATGAATCGGGTCTCCAATAGAATTAATTATTTTATCGAGGTAGTCTCTGGTATCAGTTAAGGCCTGGTTGGCTTTTTCTAAGTCTGCCGTTCTCTCAATTACTCTCTTCTCCAGTTCATCATGGGCCCTTTTAAGCTGCTCCTCGATCTTTTTGCTCTTTGTGATGTCTCTGGCAATGCCTACCAGAAACTCATTGCCGGCATTATCCACATATAAGGTCTTCTTGGTGAGCATGGCTCGCACAATGCCCTGGCCATCTGTCATAAATTCTTCATTTACGTTCTCTTTTCCGGTGGCAAAGACCTCTTCATCCTTTTCCCAGAAAATGTCCGCCTGCTCTTTTGGGAAAAAATCGTAACATGTCTTGCCGATCATTTCTTCCGGTTTTCTGCGTGCAAAGTTGCTTTCAGCGGCGTTGATCAATACGTATCTGTGCTGTCTGTTTTTAACGAATAACAAATCGGTAAACGAATTGATGATCATTTCTGGAAGACAATGCTGCAAATTATCCGCGCTGTATTTTTCTTCAAGCAATTTTTCTACTGCTAGAAGCTCTGAATATGTATAAATTAGCGTCTCGCATAGACAATCTGGGCATGATTGGCATTTGATTCTGAGATCATCTAGTCGAGAGCGAAGCCGGCTTAGTCTCTGCAGTGCGTTATTGAATTGCATTTCCTGTCCCTAAAGCACGACTTGGGTTTTGGCGGTTCTGCGAATCCGATTTTTCTATTTTAACTTTTAACTGTTATGCCTATTAGTGATAAATAATTTTCCCCTAAAATGCGTTGGATGTGATTCAATTTAGAAAATTTCGTCCCTATTTCTAAATTCAATCAAATCGAAATTATCGCAAGAGCGTGGGGCAGTACTTATGACTCATTAAATTTATGTGCACGCCTGGGCACACGCCCGGCAGCATCTGCGTTTGCATACGATACTAAGGATGTGCTCAGTAAGGAGCATGCGGGCATTACGGGAGCGAGAAGATGGGGAGTACATTTAGGGATTTTTGAAGAGATATGAAATGAGCAACTCTTCTTCATTTGCTTTTTGATATGTAGAGTCCCGAATGCTTCTTAGTGTCCATAATCTGTTATATTATTCAAGCATATCATGCCGCTAGATGCCTATTTTCCATCTATATCTGCGGACATGTTGGTATGGCCGCAGCTTGCGGATTTCATGCATTTGCGTAATACAGCAAGGACACCAAGGAATGCTTGGACTTTATATACTCGGCTCGTATGTTTAAATTCTGTTGGATATATTGCCAAACCTGTCCGAAGAGGCGAATTCCCAAAGACCTTTCACCCGCTTCCTGAACACATCAGGGCTTTTGACCCCAGTTTCATCTTGGTGATCGGACCACTTGGCCCCGGCAAATCGGAGCTGTTTAGAGCAGTCATCAGATTGGGATCATTGCCAAAGCCGGTTACAAAGGAACGGATGGGGGTTAAGCCCATCCATTCTTTATTTGGAAGGATTTCTCTGCGGAATGTTAATTATATCCGGCTCATCGAACCCATATCGTGAGTTCAGTCTTGACCTGGATCGTCTTGTACTCCAGCACATCCCCTGTCTTGTAGAATTTGCGAGTATCCTCTGCAATTAAGGTTCCAGATTCCTCTTGAGTAAAACTGGCATCAATGATCCACATCCCTCCTCGGTTCAGATTAACGGAGAAAGAGCCTTCTTCGTCAGTTGTCCCTCTTTGAACTCTGGGATCGCCCTTTTCGTCCCAGGCCCAGTAAGATGCATAGTAGCTGGCTTTCATAGGCCGGTTCAGATACATTACCTTGAGCTTGAGGCTCTCCATTGCCTTTACGTCATAAGGTGCGTGCTCAGGGAGAATTTCCAGAGGAAATCCCGCATTCCACGTGCCTTGGGATTCCTGGACATTTTGGGCATTTTGATCATCATCTTCTGCATGAATTATCACCTTGGCAAAGCTGCGTGTGAGAAATAGCCCGCTCTTTCCTCCATGCCAGGACATATCATATACCCCCGGAGTTCTGACGAGGCCGAATACGTAGTCTCCCGGCCGATAGAGCATCATATCCGAGAACAGGTATTCCATATGGCCGTATCCAGGCAGCCAGTCTCCTTTTTTCAAGGCCAGATTTAGCTTCTCTCCTGCAGGTGTCAGGAGGAATGCGGAATCTATTCGAGGTGCAAAGATGCTTGTTGACATGGAAGGGTGCCCGAAAAAGGCATAAGCCTTCAGCAGGTCCCCGGCCAATGCCTTGTCTTGGGCTTCGGCCCAGAGCATATGGTCGCTCATTTTTTCTCACCATAGATAATAAGTGTCGTTCTATGCTGCTCGCCCTGCTTTTCCATGAGCTTTAAATTGAGATTAGTAAGCCCGGCTTCCTTGAACATGCTTATAATCTCTTCCGGATCTGCTCCATTGCCGAGCGGCAACTTTTTGCCGATTTCATCCCCGTAATGATGCTTTCCTGAATTTGATCCCCGGCGTGGAATATCGGCTATGACCATTCCGCCAGGCTTAATCACCCGCACCCATTCCTTTGATGCCCGGAACGGATCGGCTAGGGTCCAGAGTACATGCCTGCTCACCACGGCATCGAAGGCGGCATCGGGAAAGGTAAGACTCTCAGCATCTTGAACCTCGAACTGAACAGGGATTTGGGAGGCCTTCGCCTTTTCTTTCGCCTTTTGCATCATGGTCATGGACCAATCCACGGCAGTTACTCCATAGCCCATTCCTGCCAGGAGAAGTGCCAGAAAGCCGGTACCTGTACCGATGTCAAGAATTTTTGGATTCTGTTTATGGCCGAGCAGCTGCGCTATTTCATTTCCCCATAGTTCTCTTTCTACCTTTGAATTTACGCCGTGACCAACAAATCCATCGTAGTTCTGATTGGGATCATCCCACCATTCCCTAATTTTATTCTTGATCTCTGATTGCTGCAAATTCAAATCCATGCCGCTCCTTCAATTAAGATATATAATATAAAATATTAACAGATGGTGGGGTTAATCACCATCTTCTCAACAAATCCTTGCATTTATCTCCCGGCTAATCATTCCTGTGGATGATCACTTCGGAGCTGGATACGCCCATGTTCCTTCTACCTCCGCGCCCAGGAACTCTTTTAGAAACTCCTTGTTGATCTGCTCCGGGTCAAGGTCTTCGAACAGGTCGGGATGGAGCCATTTGGCAAAGCAAACATGTCCTACAACCCATCTTGGTCCGCAAACAAAATCATAGTCTATCGCGTATGTATGGTTGTTTCTGATAGCAGTGACATTTCCTATTCCCTCGCTCGCTCTCTCTTTGATCATAATGTCCAGGGCATCCTTGACATCAGTTTCTGTCTTTTCTGGGCCGCTCTTTCCGCTGTGGAAGTCGAGAAAGATGTAGTCTGGATTCTTCACTAAGACCCATTCCGGGTCCATCTGAAGCGAGTGGATGCCATCTGTATCATTGAGTCCTGATGCGATATTTCTTCCGCCGCATCCCTCTGCTACCGAACCAGAGCGTCCGACCGGTACATTGGCCTTCCATTTGCTCGATGTGGATGTAGCCTCGTAATAAAATGTCGGAAGGTCATCGGATTTCAGATCCTTTGTTCGACTCTCCACTATGGAATCATACTTATTTATCCAGTCAACAAGCTTGTCAGCTTCGGCTTCCTTTCCTAAGACCTGTCCGAGTATCTGCACCTCTGGAATTATGTGAGCTTTATGGCCCAAATCAAAGGTTAAGACGGGTACTCCCTGCAACTTTTTGGAGATCTCATTAGCAGATGCTCCTTGGCTGCGAGGTACTATCACTAGATCTGGCTGCACCGAAAGGATTTTTTCATAGTCCATTTCCGTGGCGTGCGTCAATGAGACCTCTGGGACCTCCTTTAGGCCCAAGAATGGATAACGAGTGTGGTAGGATTTATCAACGCCGACAAACATATCGTCGGTACCCATAGCCAGTAACGTTTCCATCCCTCTATAGTCAACGGCTATGATCTTCTTAACTGGTAAATTAATTATAACTGTTCTTCCTATCTCATCAATAACAGTTATCGAATCTATAGTTTTGTTCAAAATCTTCTCATTTATTGTGATCTCTGCAGTTGATGGCAGTATAGCAAGACTCAAGAAGAGCATTACTAATATTGCATACTGCATAATTTTTATCACATTAATTCTATTCATCGATTTTCCTCTTTAGCAGTTTGCTTAAAATACCAGATTTAATGAGTTTTTTCATACTATATATAGATTTTGTAACAAAAAAAGATAGTAAAATTAATAAATTATCATAAAATATAGCTCTGAATCCAAAATCCGCACCATATATTGAAGCTCGAAAACGCTTTTCTAACCTCGAACCAATTAATCCTCATGCCAATACTTTTAAAAATACTTAAAAATGCCGGTCTGCTTGTGGCATTCTCAGTCCACCTAATGAATTATTGTTTCGATGCACTCTCGATCACCATTACTCTGCTGGCGAAGAGGGCCGCGTTCCTTCCAGCTCTATTTTTACTTGCATGGTTACTAAAGGAGACGAAGTTTATGATTCACAAAAGAAGGTTTCATAATATGGCTCTTTAGAATATTTACAAAAATTTGTAACATTTAATCAGCATATCATTAAGATTAATATTAATAAGGACTTAACTTCTATAAATATAAACTGAAAATTTATGCGACTAATCACAGAATTTATATACCAAATCAAAATACATAAAATCAAAACCAGAAGGTGAATATGGCATCTGCAATTGAAATAAACCAGCTCACTAAGGTCTATGACGGCAAGATAAACGCTCTGGACGGAGTCGATCTGACGGTTAAAGCCGCCAGCATCTTTGCATTGCTTGGCCCCAATGGATCTGGCAAGACCACCCTGATGCGGATCTTGACCACTCAATTCCGTCCCGCATCGGGCGTCGCGCGCGCCTTCGGCTATGATGTTGTAAAGGATGATGACAAAGTCAGGAAGATCATCGGCTATGTGCCCCAGGAGATGAGCGTCTGGACCGATATCACCGGCTTTGAGAATCTGCTCATCTATGCCAAGATCTATGGCGTATCCTCCAGCCAGAGAAAGAAGAGCATATGGGAGGCTCTGCAGAACATGGGCTTAGAGGATGTGGCAAACGGACCTGTCAAGAAATATTCGGGCGGCATGATCCGCAGGCTTGAGATTGCCTGCGCCCTGCTGATCAAGCCCAAGATTCTCTTCCTGGACGAGCCTACTTTGGGCCTCGATCCTTCTGCCAGAAAAGCGGTCTGGGAGAATTTAAGATCATTTAAAAAGGAATATGGTACCACGGTCTTCTTTAATACTCATTACATGGATGAGGCAGACCTATATTCCGATGAGGTCGCCATCATCAACAAGGGCAAAATCGTTAAAACCGGCACCGCTAGCGAGCTCAAACGCTCACTTCACAGTGAGATCATATCCTTCAGCCTGGCCGGTCCCGGGACAGATTCTAAACATCCATCTGCAACACCATCGAGACTGGAATCCAGGACCCTGGCGAAGATCAGAGCTCTGAATTTCGTTGACGATGCTGCCGTCCATGACTCGATCATGAATGTTGCAGTCGAAGACGGAGAGGTTGCGCTGCCAATTATCATCGAAGTCTTGAGATGCGAAGGAATTTCGCTGGAATGGATCAGAGCGACGAAGCCGACACTGGATGATGTATTTTTGAAGTATGCCGGAATGCTGCATACTGGTGCAGGTGCGCAAAATTCCTTATAGCTGGTGACAATGGGCAAGCCACTCAAGAGCACTTTCAATGATATGAAAACAGCTAATTTGAACTTTTCAAGAGACGGGATAAATCAGGTTACGACTATGGCATTTAATGATTCACTCAGAGAAATGTTTGCCATGATCGAGCTTGAGATGAGAAGGCTCAGGCACGACCGGACAGAAATTTACACACGAGCCGTTCAGCCGATCTTGTGGCTGGCGGTCTATGGGACGGTAATGAGCCATGTGCGGGACATTCCCACCAACGGCATCCCGTATATCGATTACATCACGCCGGGCGTGCTGCTCCAGTCTACCATCTTCGTCTCCGTTTTCTATGGCCTCACCATCGTCTGGGAGAGAGAGACAGGGATTTTGAAGCGCCTTCTGGTGGCTCCTGCATCCAGATATGCCACGGTCATCGGCCGGGCCATTGCTTCCGGGGTAAGGGCCGTGGTCCAGGCTCTGATAATCTTCCCGGTGGCCATCTTGCTCGGTGTGAAGTTCATTCCCAATCCACTCTACATCCTTGCCGCCTTCTTGATGCTATTCATGATCTCGGGAGGCTTCGCAGCACTCTCCATTTTTGTGGCATCCCTCATGAAGACCAGGGAGCGCTTCATGGGCATCGGCCAGGCCATGATCATGCCGCTGTTCTTCGCCAGCAATGCGCTTTATCCTATCACGCTGATGCCTCCATTCTTGCAGTCCATTGCCTTCCTGAATCCGTTGACATATGCCGTGGACGCGGTGAGAGGCTTGCTGATAAGCGGATATGTGACAAACGTCCCCGTGGACTTCATAGCAGTAATAGCCTTCGATACAGTGATCTTTATAGTAGCGTCGATCAGCTTCAGAAAGATCATTGAATGAAAAAACAATCAAGTGGCTGCAACGCACCTCGATGCGATCCTCGAGGTATTACGATAAAAAATAAACGGAAAAGGATACATCAGCAACATACAGTGCTTCCGTTCATTGATCGGATGGGTACAACATAGGGCGTTTCAAGGTTATTCATCACTTGTGCCTCAATCCCATAGACGTAGCCGATGTTGCTCTCAGTAATAAGTGCATTAGGGCTGCCCACAGCATATACCTTTCCTCTCATCAACATGGCTAGCTTATCTGAGAACCTAGAGGCCAGATTGATGTCATGTATGGCCATGACTGCGGAGATGCCTTTCTCCTTGACAAGTGAGCTTATCGTTTCCATGACATCGAGCTGATGCTTCATATCCAGGTTCGAGGTTGGCTCATCCAGAAGCAGTACCTGCGGCTCCTGACATACGGCGCGGGCAATCAGGACTTTCTGCTTTTGGCCGCCGGAGAGCTGAGAAAAATCTCTCATGGCAAAATTCTCCAGGTGCAAAAGTTCAAGGGTGTCTGTCACTTTCTCGATGTCTGCGTCCGAGACTCGCCATTTTATGTGCGGCCTTCTGCCCATGAGCACAGTATCAAAAACGGTTGTGTTCAAAGGTGTCGAGCTTGACTGAGGAACATAGCCGAAAATGCGAGCGATCTCCACACCATTCATGTCATCAAGCTTCCGGGCATCAAGCAAGATGCTCCCCTTTGGCTTGAGAATGCGATCGATGCATTTTATGAGAGTGGTCTTGCCCGATCCATTTGGACCCACAAGGCTGAGGATCTCTGATGCATCAATTACCACGTTCAGATCATCCAAGATCTTGTTACTTGCATAGCTAAAGGTCAGATCCTTTATTGTGATTTTTACCATTAAACATCACACTCCTCCCGACAGTAGTCGGTTCGCCCATGCGTCATTGTGAGCATAACATCGGCAATTACTAACTAGGTCAGAAGTCGGCATTATTTATAAAACTATCTATTATGTTAGTATTATCAAGTATGATTTATTAGATAACTTAGGTACAGAAAACATGAGAAGAAACGCCTAATTCCAGGAACCTGTGCTACGTGGAAAAAAAGTGATGCAAATAGATGAACTGCCTCGAATGAATCGCTAAAATAACTCCTTCTTTTTGCGCAGGAATAGGTAAATAAAGAATGGCACTCCGATAAAAGAAGTCATTATCCCTACCGGGAGTATTACAGGAGCCAGAATCGTTCTGGCCACCGTGTCAGCACCCAGCAGCAATAATGCTCCTACCAGGGCAGAGGCAGGCAGAAGAAATCGATGGTCTCCGCCAATAACCATTCTAGTTATGTGTGGTGATACGAGTCCTATGAACCCGATTGTGCCGGTGAAGCAGACAATGCTCGCGACGATTACAGACACTAGCATCATGCATAAGACGCGAGTTCGTTCCACATTTACGCCTAGACTTTTTGCAGTTTCGTCTCCAGTCCCCATGGCATTGATATCCCAGGAGCGCAGGAGAAGGTAGGGGAAACAGAGGATGATGATGCCTGAAACAATCGCCACTTTGTCCCAGTCAGACCTGCCTAGAGACCCCATCATCCAGAAGACCACGCCTTGCACCTGATCGGCATCTCCCAAGTACTGCAAAAATGAGGTCATGGCCGAAAATATGTAACTAACCGCGATTCCTGCCAGGATCATTGTCTCAGAGGAGATCCCCTTATACTTCGCCAGACCAAGAACGACGAGTGAGGCTATGAATGTAAATATGAAGGCATTACCCACAATGAGGTATTCTCCACCCACAAATCCTGCGCCCATGATCATGGCCAAAGAAGCGCCGAATCCTGCCGCAGAAGATATTCCTAATGTAAATGGACTGGCCAGGGGATTTTTCAAAATTCCTTGCATGACTGCTCCGGCGATGGCCAAGCCAATTCCTCCCACAATAGCCATGAAGATTCTGTGCAGCCTCAGACCCCATACTACCTGATCTGAAAACCAGTTCGTATCGAATATTCCTGGAAAAAATTTTGCCCCGATGGTAGAGTAAACATTAAGGACACTTATATCTGCCGAGCCCTGTGTGGCTGCATAGCCCCCCAGGAGAATTATTCCCAGAATAAGGGATATGAGAAAGAGAATCTTTTTGCCAATAAACTTCTGATATTCAATCCTTAAATCGGGATTCAAACTTTTATTGGTGATTTCTGGTATCATGAGCGCTATCCCTCTGTGTATTTATAGAGTCAAATGCATCATATTTTTGCTCATTGCAATTGGATGGCCCTTTTAAAGGCTTGAGGCATAAAATGCCTCAAAATCCGTTAACTCGCCTCAGAGAACCTCTATCCCTTTTCGCCATAAACCAGCACAGTCGTTTTATCCAGGTCCGCAGGCTTCTCCAGCATTAGTAGTTCAACTTTTGTCAATCCAGCTTCCTTGAACATATTTGCCACCTTCTCAGGCTCCGCTCCGTTATAAAATGGCAGATTTCTGCCGACCTCTTCTCCAAAGTGATGGCTCCCGGAATGAGATTTTATGTGGGGTATATCTGCTATAACTTTTCCTCGAAGGCGAACAACTCTGGCCCAATCTCTGGCTGCAGTCAGAGGATCGGCCAATGTCCAGATAACATGCCTGCTCACCACGGCATCAAATGTGTCGTCCGGAAAAGAAAGTGTCTCTGCATCCTGGACCTCAAAATTCACTTGGATTTTTAGGGTCTCAGCCTTTTCTTTTGCCTTTTGGATCTTGCTCTTTGCCCAGTCAACTCCTGTGACATTATATCCCATCCCGGCGAGCAGCAGTGCCAGAAAGCCGGTGCCTGTGCCGACGTCCAGGATCTTCAAATCCTTGCTGGGGCCGAGCAATTGGGTCATTGCCTTTCTCCACATCTCCTTCTCAGACGGAGAGTTTACCCCGTGTCCAGGTGATGCATCATAATCTTGACGAGGATTGTCCCAGAATGCTCTTACCTTCTCCTTAATCTCCGATTTAATTGGGTCCATATTTTAGTCTCCTAAAATTGATATGATCATTCGCATTTTTGGCGTGATAGAGGCAACTGCCGGTCCATGGAAAAAGGATTCACTTGGGCATAGGATATGCCCAAGTTCCAGTTATGTCAAGTCCAAAGAATTCCTTAAGGTATTCCAGGTTCCACTCATCTGGATGGATATCTGCAAACAGTTCTGGATGCATGCATTTCGCAAAATATGCATGACCTACGACCCATCTCGGTCCGGATGTGATATCTCTATCGATTATATAAAAATTGTTGTTCTTAATTGCTTTGATATCGAGAAATCCTGGGAATTGCCTCTGGTCTTTAAGCTTCATCCATAAGGCAGCCATATCTTCTTCGGTCTTTCCAGGGCCGCTCTCCGCACCCTGCATCATATCTAAAAACATGAAATCAGGATTTTGAGTCAGCAACCACTCTGGCTCGATCTGATAAGAGGAGCTGGATCCAAGCGATGATGCAATATTATCAGCTGCGCATCCGTCTAAGATGCTTCCGCCAACCGGTGTGTATGCGTACCATAGTTTTTGGTCAGAACTGGATTCGTAATAGAATTTAGGATAGTCTGATGATGGGATATCTTTAACGCGATCTTCTACAATACCTTCATGTTCATTTATCCAGCCGATCAATTTCTCCGCTCCTTTTCTTTCTCCCAATACATAGCCCAAAAGTCTTAAGTCAGGGATTATGGATTTCCTGGTAGTGGGACTGATAGCAATAACCGGGCATCCTTTAAGTTTTTTAGATGTATCATTTGCAGTGGATGCTTTGCTGGCCGCAACTACCACAAGGTCGGATTGCATCTTCAATATTAGCTCGTAATTAACTTCGCCCGCATGAACGGCGACTTCAGGTCTATCGGCGAGCCCAAATTCGGACATACGCTCATGAAATGTCGTGTCAACGGCACAAATCTTCTCTCCAGCCCCAATTGCTATTAAGGGCTCGGTCGTGCGATAATCTGCGGAAATAAAACGGTTAATGGGCAGTTTTACGGTTACGACTCTATTTGCAGAGTCCTTGACAGTTATCGATTTTGCATTGTCGTCGATTAGGACTTGGATTTGATCGATATCCTGTGCATCAACCTTTCCGTCATTATTAGCATCTGCAAACTCAGTTGTTTGACTTTTGCCGCTAATAATGTCCTCTACATATGCTATATCTTTTTCATCGATGGTTTGATCCATGTTTGCATTCCCGAATATCTTGAGCGTTTCATCTCCCATTGTGGATGGAACTGCCCAGAATAGCAGGCATAAGAGCAAAGCTAATACTTTGCAGGTTCGTTTCATCAAGATCTCCTCGTATGCATTATTCAGTTCATATTGCTTTATTTGATATCTCTATATGATAGATCTGCTAAATATCTGAACTGATATGATAAAATCTACTAATTATCATACTATTTAAGAGTAATCCTATAATGCGTATTTAGAGACAAATACGAAGAACGTTCTGTTTGAAGGAGATAACTTAATGTAAAAAATTAGAGATAATTTAACTCAATATTGAACCAGCGTTCCTTCTTCCTTGACTCTTGTTACTGCGAATCTGATGATGAATAGGCTCAGAGGCAGAAGAATTAAGGAGAAAATGACCAATGTGGATATTTCCGGGGCCAAATCATGCAATGAATATCCCTGCAAGAGGGCATGTCTCATACCACTCAGCGAATAGGTCATGGGAAAGAGATGAGAGATACTCTGCAACCACCAAGGTAATATCTCTATTGGAAAAAATACCCCTCCAAAGAGCTCTGACGTGCTCATGAACATCATATTGATCGGGTCTCCTTTTTTAAAGATCATGATAAAGCTCGCCGCCAATATGCCGAGGCTGCTAAAACATAATATTGTTAGGATAAGGATGATAAATGCTCCTATTAGGTTCGCATTTGTCATGTTCACGCCCAGAAGAATGCCAACTGCTAGATACAACAGAACTCTGATAGAGGCAAATATGAAGCTCCATAGTGACGAAAAGGTTATTACAGTAGCTGTACTGGTGGGGGTTACGAGCATGGCTTCTAAAGTGCCCATCATCTGTTCATCCCGTATAGTCTCGGAGAAGCCTCGCAGCGAGACCATCAGATAAGTGGAAAAAGCTATGCCTATCAGGACAAAAGAGAAATAGTCTCCGCCATAGGGTGCGAGATATTTTGCTCCTGCGGTTCCAACCAACTTAGCAACAAAGTAATATGTTAATATATTAAATAGCATGAAGAATAATCGCAAAATAGACTCCAGTTTATAGCTCATCTGCAGCATATAACTGCGCTTTATAAAAGAGAAAGCCTTTCTGAATATCACATTCCTCGCCTCCTCATTCCGCCAAATCCGCCCCTTCGCCGAAAGCGCCTCTCTTTCATGAAAGACGAATTGGGCAGTTTTTCCTCTTCGAATCTCTTGCCTGAGTAGGATGAGAAGACGTCGCTTAATGTAGAATCATTGCCAAGACCGCTCTTTAGCTCATGAGGGCTGCCTGTAATCTTTATCTTCCCTTCGTCAAGGATAGCAATTCTGTTGCAAAGCTGCTCGGCTTCGCTCAGGTTATGGGTCGACAAGAATATGGTTTTTTCTTGCTCTCCTACAATGTAATTGCTAATAAAGTCCCTCGCACTCTGAGCGGCTAGGGGGTCTAGACTCCTGGTCGGCTCATCCATGAAGAGAACTCGCGGGTCGTTGAGCAGCCCTCTGGCTATGGCCAGGCGCTGCTTCATCCCGGCAGAGTAGCTTAGAAACGGGTCATCTGCTCTGTTTTCCAGGTTGACGATATCCAGCAACTCAGACACTCTTTTACGGGCCTTGTGAGAATAATAGTTATGAAGATTGGCAAAAAATTCCAGATTTTGTCGGCCGGTAAGCCTCCAGTAGAAGCTTCGTTCATCTGTTGTGACATAACCGATGGATTCTCTGACCTTTTCACTCTCCTTTAATACATCATAACCATTCACTCTTGCCGTTCCAGAACTCGGAAAAATCAAGGTGCATAATATTTTTATTAGTGTTGTCTTCCCGGCACCATTCGGTCCAAGTAAGCCGAATACTTCACCCTCTCGCACCTGCAAATTGATCATTTCAAGGGATGTAATCTCATCTTGTTCGAGCGGATGAGTAACAAAATCGAGCAGTCCTCGATTTAATACAAACTTCTTAGTTAGGTTCTGGACATCTATTGAGTACATCTCTATGATATCACGCCCATAGTTGATTTCTGTCGGGATCGATTCGTAATCTCGCTCCTCTTTGAAGAATGAAGATGCTGCAAATATGATTTATTCATAATATTTTGCATCTATTTTAGCGATATTTAAGACTTATTCTCATCACGCCACAAGTCATAAGAACGTTAAAAGAATAGTACTAACTGAAGGTCGATCGAGAAGAATTTTTATCGAGCATCTTTGTTGCATAATCATAAGCCTTCATGCAAAACCTCTTTATGCCATCTCCACCCATACCAACCGAGGCAGGGTGTCTGATGAGAGAGGTATTGCTGGAATCCCGAGATGACAGGCAGCATGTCTATCTGCCGGAGAAGTGCATCGGCTGTGGATCATGCGTCCAGATCTGCCCCAAAGGGGAGCTTGTTATCGGCTCCGTGGGCGCTGTAGCCCGCGGGCTAATTGATAAAGATTTCATTGAGAAGAAACGGAGCGGAGCTTGCGTTTTATGCGCTCTGTGCGCCCGCGTCTGCCCCACGGGAGCCCTGGAGCTCAGAACGGCAGGCAAGGCCGAGAAGGACGAATCCTATCTCAGCGCGGCTGTGCAAGCTACGACTGTAAGCGATAAATGCGTGCATTGCGGCCTGTGCGCCGATGTTTGCCCGCAGTCCTGCATCGAGATAAAAGACAGACAACTGGCGGAGGACGGCAGCCTGAGGATGGAAGGAAAGACCGTCATCGACTTGAACCGGTGCGTGCATTGCGGCTGGTGTGCCCAGATCTGCCCTGCCGGTGCCATAACCTTCCAAAAGCCCTTTGCCGGCCAGTTCTCCCGAGACGAAAGCGTCTGCCAGGCGTGCCGGACATGCGTTCACACCTGTCCCACCAATGCCCTTTTTAATCGGGAAGGGAAGGCCGGGGAGATAGTGGAGAAGGTGACTCACAGGAAGGATGCCTGCATTTACTGCGGAGCATGCGAAGAGGCCTGCCCGGTGCGAGCCATCATCGTTCAGAAGACCGCCATAATTCCAGAGATGAAGGGAAAGAAGGCCCTGGAGAAGAAACTGGCACTTCCCGCTCCCCGGCCTACATTGACATCGATTCTCAAGACGGATGAGAATGCCTGTCTTGGCTGCGGAAATTGTGTCATAGCCTGTCCAGTCAATGCTCTATCCGATCCTTATCTGGCAGCAGGGCACCTCAACGAGCTGGATGAAAAACCCCTTCTAGAGGTATTGAACGGCACAGTACGAGTTGTGAACCAGCAGGTCTGCGGCTCCTGCGCCACCTGCAGCATGATCTGCCCGGTAGAGGCCATATGGCTGGAGAGGCAGGAGGTGGCCTAGAATGACTAATGCTACTAATACGACCATTATCAGAAACGGCTACGTATTCGATCCCCTTAATGGAATAAATGGAGACATCAAGGACATTTTCATAAGGGACGGAAAGGTGGTCTCCAGTCTCACAGGCGCGGAGCAGAGGGATGCCACGATCATTGATGCCGCAGGAAAGACGGTCATGCCTGGTGGCGTGGACTCCCATTCGCACGTGGCCGGAGCCAAGGTCAATGCTGGTCGGCTCATGCGCCCTGAGGATCACTATAAATCGGTAAGGCCGAAGACGGCCTTAACCCATTCCGGCAGCGGCTACACCGTCCCTTCCGTTTACAAGCAGGGCTATGACTATGCAGCCATGGGCTATACCACAGTTTTTGAGGCTGCCATGCCGCCTCTGGAGGCCCGCCACACCCACGAGGAGATGCGCTCCACTCCTATTCTGGATATGGGCGCCTACATGGTACTCGGCAACAACTGGTTTGTCATGCGTTACCTGAAAGAGGGGGATGTTGAGAAGGCTGCCGCCTACGTGGCCTGGATGATGAGAACCCACAAGGCCTACGGCATAAAATGCGTCAACCCGGCAGGCGTCGAGAACTGGGGTTGGGCCAAAAATATTCACGGTCTTGACGAGCCCAACATTCACTTTGAGGTCACTCCCCGAGAGCTGATCCGGGGACTGGCGGAGGTAAATGAGATGCTGGGACTGCCCATGTCTTTGCATCTGCATACCAATAACCTGGGCCATCCCGGCAACTGGGAAATTGCCAGGGACTCGCTCGGGATTACCTCTGGAATCGAGCCCAAGAACAAATCCGATCTGCAGTGGGCACAGACCCGGGAGAGCGCCAGAAGAAAGCAGGCCGTCTACCTAGCCCACGCCCAGTTCAGCGCCTACGGCGGCACATCCTGGAGGGACTTTTGCTCCGGGGCTCCGGATTTGGCCAAATACATAAACCAGGTTGACGACGTGGTGATTGACAGCGGTTCCGTTCCCTTCGGCCCGGCCACAACTATGACCGGCGACGGCCCGGCCCAGCACGATCTCTACATGCTTACCGGCCAGAAATGGTCCAATACCGATGTGGAAATGGAATGCGGCTCAGGAGTAATATCGCTGGTTTACATGAAGAGCAGCCCGGTGCATAGCGTTCAGTGGGCCATCGGCCTTGAAGTAATGCTGCTCATTAACGATCCCTGGAAGACGATCATGACCACCGATCACCCCAATGGTGGCATCTTCACTCAGTACCCGCAACTGATCACCTGGCTCATGTCCAAAAAGGCCAGGGACGATACTGCCAAGCAATGCCACAAGTGGGCCTACGACAGATCAAGCCTCGGCGGCGTCGACCGGGAGATGAGCCTCTACGAGATAGCCGTTGTCACCCGCGCCAACCCTGCCCGCACTATCGGCATGGCCTACTGCAAGGGCCACCTGGGACTGGGAGCAGACGGTGATGTGACAATTTACGACATCGACCCGGGAAAGCTGAACGTCAACGACACAGCGGCTTTGACTGGCAAGCTGGCCCGGCCCGATTACACTGTGAAGGATGGCCGGATCGTTGCCCGGAAAGGCGAGATCGTGGCAACGCCAGAAGGCAGGAGGTATTACTGCCGGCCTTATGTTGACGATGGCTTAGAAAAGGAGATGCTATCCGATGTCAAGGACTGGTTCAAGTACTACACAGTAGGATTTGCCAACTATCCTGTGCCTGACAAATATCTGAAAAATCCTGTAGCCATTGCAGTCAATAAGCCTCTGGAGGCAGAGGCCCTGGTGAGGAGGTGAGGATATGGCCGAGATTCTTCTGAGACCCAAGGGCAGCATAGCAATCATGATTGAGGCAGAGGTTATCAGCCCGGATATTTTTGCCGGAAAAAAGAAGGAGGAGATTGAGAGGCTGGTCGTCTGGCAGGGGCCTGTGCAGCTTCCTCTCGCCGAGTTTTTTGATGTGGATGCGAGCGGGGCGGGATCGCCGGAAGAGACAAGCATCATCATAAAAGGAGATGTCTCCCGGATCAAGCGCATCGGCCAGGGCATGAAGGCGGGCAGCATAGAGATACAAGGCCCGGCCGGCATGCACCTTGGTGCAGAGATGGCAGGAGGCAGTATTTGGGTCCAGGGCGATGCCGGATCCTGGGCGGGCAGGGAGATGAAGGGCGGACTGCTTCACATTGCCGGAAGCACTGGAGACCACGTCGGATCTGCCTACAGAGGAAGCTGGCGGGGCATGACCGGCGGCACGATTCAAATCGACGGCAATGCGAGAAGCCAGCTGGGAGGCGGGCTGGTGGGCGGGCAGATTGTGGTCGCCGGCAACGTCGAGAACTTCTGCGGCATTCGTCAGAGTGGTGGTCTCATCCTGGTTAAGGGCTCGGCTGTGCGGGGCACCGGTGCGGAGATGAATGGAGGCACTATTGCCGTTTGCGGAGCGATCAAGCAGTTTTCCCCCGGTTTTGTAGAGGCTGGCAGGGAGGAGAATCCAAAGCTGGGAGACGTGCAGCTAGAGGGATGGTTTGCTAAATTTACTGGTGACTATGCCCTCGGCAAGAATCCCAAAGGCTCGTTCTACTGCAGGGAGGGCTAGAGGATGCAGGCAATGCTCAATTTCGCTGATTTTCAGGAGTGGCAGATAAAATGATAGAGTTTCTGCTTAATACCGGAAGCACCATTGAGGAGGGCAGGTTGGCCAAAGGCGGCAGCAAGCTCACCGAGGAGTACACCCAGGAATGTGCCGTTTGCAGGATGAATCCCGCGGATTTTCAGGCAATGGGTTTGCCGCAAAGGGTATTGGTATCAGCCATCGACGGCAGGCATGCGGTTGCAGTTTACGCCTATGCGACGGACTGTATGCAGCCGGGTCAAATCTTCATGCCCAGGGCAATTTGGGCCAATGTAGTGGTGGACCCGGAGACATTCTCCACAGGCTCGCCCCTCTACAAAGGCTCTCCCGTGCGGGTGCAGCCCACGCAAGAAGAAGTATTGAATGCCGGAGATCTGACCATGAAGCTTTATGCAAAGGGGCAGATGAGGTAGATTATGGCCTCTAAGAACATCGTCTGTCCGGTTTGCGGGGCATCCTGCGACGACATCCAGGTGGAGCTTTCCGGCGACCGCATTTCGGTAAAGAATGCATGCAAGATGGGCAATGCCAAATTCCAGGAGATTGTAAGCAGCCACAGAATCCGCCAGCCGCTCCTCCGGGAGAAGGGAGCTGCTGTAGTCAGGCCTGCCCAATGGGAGGAAGCCATAGATAGGACGGCAGAGATCCTGGCAGCAGCCAAGCGCCCTCTGATCTTCATGGGAAGCGAGACCTCCTGCGAGGCTATGGAGGTGGGACTGCATCTGGCTGAGTATTTAGGCGCAGCCATTGATTCCAATTCAACCGTCTGCCACGGGCCCACCGCCATGGGCATCCAGGAAGCCGGGCGCGTGGGCGCTACCGCCGGCCAGAGCAAATCACGAGCTGACCTGACCGTATATTGGGGGACCAATCCCCTGGAGTCCATGCCCAGGCACATGTCCCGCTATGCCGTCTACCCGCGAGGCTACTGGACGCAACGGGGCCGGTTCGATCGCACCGTAATCACAGTCGACCCGAGAAAGAGCATTACTGCTGAGAATTCCGATCTGCATATCCAGCTTCGTCCCAACACCGATTACGAGCTACTGTCAGCTCTGCTTACTCTCTTGCACGGCAAGAGACCCCATCACTCTGTAGAAGAAGTAACTGGCGTTTCAATCTCCCAGATGGAAGAGATGCTTGAGCTGATGAAGGGCTGCAAATTCGGGTCTATCTACGTGGGCCTGGGGATCGTCTCCTCTTATGGAAAGCACCGCAATGCGGAAGCTGCATTCAACCTGGTCAAAGAGCTGAACGCGCACACCAAGTTCGTGATCGGCGCCTTGCGGGGCCATTGCAATGTAGCAGGCTTCAACCAGATCGCCTCCTATCTCTACGGCTTTCCTTTCGGCCTGGATTTCTCGCACGGCTATCCCCGCTATAACCCGGGTGAGTATACGGCAGTAGACCTGCTGAGAGAGAGAGATGTAGATGCTGCATTGATCGTTTCTGCCGATCTGGTTTCGCACTTTCCGGCCGCATGCGCCGAATATTTATCCGAGATTCCGGTGGCCTGTATCGATATCGCCCCCTGTCCTACTACTATGATCTCAGATGTGGTTCTACCGGGCGTGATCGATGCCATGGAATGCGATGGGACCTTTTACCGTCTGGACGATGTCCCAATCTATTTCCAGCCCTTCACAAAATCATCCTTCAGCAACACAAAGAGCAATGCGGATACGATGGAGCAGATATTTGAGAGGGTCAAAGCCGTAAAGAGATGAGAGGGGCTTGCCCCGGCCAAAGCAATTAGTGGGAAAAGTGGTGTGGAGGCAAGATCGGTCCTCTGCCTCTTTATCAATTTTTCTGGTCGGGAGATGCCCTGGGCAAGGGCCTTTTTGAAGATCAAGGTAGTCACAATCTATGTCCCTAGATCCCTATGATTATTTGCGCATCCAGATCCAGATGGATTTCCTATGCCAGCGCTGCGGCCATTGCTGCCGGGTAGCTGATCCCATTGATATCTATCCCAAAGATATTCGCAGATTGGCAAGCTTTTTTAATATTTCTAAAGAAGAAATGATAGAAGAATACACAATCCCACACCCCAGCGAGCCTGACCTGCGGGCCTTCAAGGCAACAGCACCATGCCGATTTTACGATGAAGCGCAGAAGGGCTGCAAAATATATCCGGCCAGGCCGATGGTATGCAGATGCAGCCCATTTCTCAGCCCCGGCCAAATTGGACTGCAGGGCGTGGAGATCTACGAGGATTGCCCCTCCTCAGAGATGAGTTACACAAGAATTAAAAGGGATCTGGATATACTGCTCAATCCGAATGCAAGGACGCGAAAGAAGCTGGAGATGGCACTAGCCGGGATGATGCAGATCGAATGAAGTGCGATGTCGTTGTAATAGGAGCGGGCCCAGGAGGCTCTATGGCTGCCAAGACCGCGTCAGAGTCGGGCCTGAATGTTGTACTTTTGGAAAAGCGGCAGGAGATAGGAGAGCCTATCAGATGCGCCGAGGGAGTGAGCATCAGATCGGAACTTAGAGAATTGATCAAGGTGCAGCCCGACTGGATATCAACGGAGGTAAATGGGGTAAGGATGTATTCTCCCAATGGCGATAATGTGTTCACGACGGTGGATAGCCGCAAAGATGAGGGCGGATACATTCTGGAGAGGAAAACCTTTGATCGAGGCCTTGCCCTCCTGGCTGCCCATGCCGGTGCAAAGGTCCTGGTCAAGACCCGGGCAGTAGGATTGATCAGGAAAAACGGCCTATGCGCAGTATCAGCCATCTGCCGGGGCGATCCACTCCAGATCGAGGCACCTCTGATCATAGGCGCTGACGGCGTTGAGTCTAAGGTAGCCAGGTGGGCGGGAATAGATTCCAGGCTAAAACCGGAGAACATAATGGTTTGTGCGCAGTATCTGGTTTTGGACGCTGGCATTGACCAGGAATACTGTGAGTTCTTTTTCGGAAACAGGATAGCTCCGGGAGGCTACGTATGGATCTTTCCCAAAGGAGGCAGACTTGCCAACGTGGGCATCGGCTTACAGGGCTCCCAATCCGGCTCAGGCGAACCCGTAAGGCTCCTGGATAGATTTTTGCAGAGCAAGATGCCTCATGCAAAGATTTTGCAGATGGTGACAGGTGGAATTCCTACCTCCGGCCCAATGAATAATACAACATCAGACGGCATAATGCTGGTTGGAGATGCTGCCCATCAATCCGATCCACTCACAGGAGGCGGGATCATAAATGCCATGAAGGCGGGAATAATGGCAGGAGAGACTGCGGGCAAGGCGGTATCTTCAGGAGATGTAAGTACATCCGCCCTTAAAGAATATGAGGATAGATGGAGATCATCTATCGGCAAGCGGATAGAGAGACGCTATCATGCAAAAAATTTCTTCATAAAGCTTACAGATGATGATCTGAACCATCTGGCAAAATCGCTGCATGGGAAGGACCTATCCCAGATGAATACGCGAGACCTGCTAAAGTTTGTGTTCAAGCAGAATCCAAAGATGCTCTGGAAGCTGGTTTTTTAAGCTTAATTTTTATAATATCCGATTGAATCAGTCGCCAGATCAATTACGGATCAGATGAATATGTGAGGAGGCGAAAAGCTCAATGGACTACACGGACGCGCTCGATAGCTATGGGACAATTATAGAGGAAGACCTCAAAATCCGGTTGGATGAGATGGTGAGAGATGGCCAAAAGTACCATCCCTTCCTGGGAGATGTTTATGATGCTACTCGTGAGTTTGTGCAGAGGGGCGGAAGAAGGCTGTCTTCGTGCAGCACTCTTGTCGTCTACCAGGGTTATACCGGTAAAATTGATGATCGAATCGTCAGAGTATGTTCCGGCATTGAGCTGTATCGGCACAGCATACTCATCCACGACGATATAGTGGATGCAGAAGACAAAAGAAGAGGCGGTAGCACGCTGCACAAAACGATTGCCAAGAGATTTGACGAGCGCTTCGGCGTCGGCTCGGCCATGTTTGCCGGAAATATTCTTTATGCCCTGGCCATAGAGTGCCTAATGCAATCCGGGTTTGAGCAAAATAAGCTGGTAGATGCAGCAAAACTGCTGACAGCAGAGTTTCGGGCCGTCAACGAGAGCCAGATCCTGGACATGCTCTTCGAGTACAAGGATCCGGATGTCGAGGAGTGGGAGGTCATGGCCGGCAGAAGAGCAGCCTCTCTCTTCAAGGCGTCGATGCTCGTCGGGGCAATGCTGGCATCTGCCCCTGAAAAGGATCTTAAACTGCATGTTAATGCTGCCTGGCACATAGGATTTGCTTTCGATATTCAGGATGATATCATCGATACCTTTGCCACAGAGGAGCAGTATGGGAGAGTTCCCTGCGGAGACATCGGCAAGAGGAAAAAGCCGCTGCACGTTATCCTGGCTCTGCAAAAGGAAAAACGCCTGGCTGCAATCATGCAGGAAGAGAGATGTCTTGAGGACTCTGAAATCAAACATGTGCAAAGTCTGATCAGGGACTGCGGCGCTCTGGATGAGGCCAAGTCGATATCAAGAGAGCATGCCGGCCAGGCAGAAAAAATGATATCCATGACAGATATGAATAGGGATGCAAAGGACTTCTTCATATCGTTTATAAAATTTGTGGATGAAAGCTTGGACTGGTATAAATAAGTGGAAAAATGCAAAATCAGGGGATGGAGCAGGGAACAGAAGATGAGGATATTGGCAGTGCTGGGAAGCCCCAGAAAAGGCGGCAACACTGAGATTCTTGTGGATGAGATACTCAAGGGAGCGGAGTTGAAGGGCCACGATGCGGAAAAGCTGCGCCTCTATGACCACGAGATCCTGCCCTGCCTGGACTGTCGCGGCTGCAAGAAAGACGAGTCGGATTATGCCTGTGCTCTCTCGGACGCTATGGTGGAGATCTATGCCCGGCTGGAGGGAGCCGACCTCATCATCTTCGCAACGCCCATATACTGGTACGGGCCTACCGCTAAGATGAAGCTTCTTATCGACAGGCTGCGCCCCTACATCGCCAGCCGCAAGCTCGCGGGCAAGAAGGGATTGGTAGTTACCCCTTCCGAGGAAGGGGCGGCATGCTGCGGGCCGCTCCTGCAGATGTTTGCCATGTCCTTCGACTACCTGGGCATGGTGGATGCAGGAAGCCTGCTCGCTCAGGCCTATGAGCGAGGGGAGATCGCTAAAAGTCCTGGGGAGCTGGGGAGGGCACGAGATCTGGGATTTTCGCTATAACTTGTATTCAATTCCCGTTCCAGACGAAACATTCATTATTATAGGTGGGCATTGTTAAGCAGGTAATTTATATGTCTCCATACAGACACATTTTATTTGGGCTTATTGTCCTCATTTTGGCATGCACGCCGCAATATAATGCTGCACAGCCTTCAGACGCGAGCATAAACATCGACTCGAATGCGTTCATAGATTCTGGTTGCCTTGCGGATGGTTACAGTTTGAATTGCAGCGGCTTAGGACTCGACCAGCGATTCGGCTGCATGCAAATCTCTAACGCTTCCAGCGCATTGGAAAACCTTTCACCCCTGTTGCCGGTAGTCGAATGCCTCGTTCTAAGCAAAGAATACAATTCCCAGGACGGCATCGTTCGGGAGGGCTGCATGATGCCACTGTTCCGGAGATATATCGTTAAGCAGGGCGATGAGTTCAAGTTGATAAGCAGCAAAGAGGAATTCCTGTCGAAATTTGCGCCGGTCGAGACAAAAGAGGAGGCACTGGCTTTTGCCGTGGCGCTGACTGGTTCATTGCCAAGATATGATACATCCGTTCCGGAGGGTTACTTCTCAGCAGCGTCTTTCATAGAGCCGACATACGCAAAAGAGACTGATGGAGGCTATAAAGTCCATCTATTCGATAGCGAACTATGTGGCTGTGGTTCACATCCATATTATGCCATTGAATATCTCGTAACAAAAGCCGGCAATGTAACAGAGCTATCGAGGGAGAAGGTCTACGACAGCACAAATCAAATCTGCGTGGATTGAGTGATGATTTGATCTCGTCTGCTCATAATCGTTCTAATTCTAATCAGGCTCAGTGCCGATTCCTGAACCTGGTCCACGATTTTTGCTGGAACGTAGGATCTGGGCGTCTGGGAGCGGACCAGGCAGATGAATGCCGATCTTGCCACGCTCTCCAGGACGCGCTGAACTCCAGCCAGCCTCTTTTTTATGACCTCATCCGGCGAACCTCTGTCGCCGTTTCCATACAGGCCGTCCAGATCAAATTCTACCGCTATGGGAAGACGGCAATCTTGCATATCCCTATGAAAATCATTCAGGTTTATCTTCCGAGGCACAGGAGTGGTTTTAGCGCTGCAGCCCTTGAGCCGGGTTGTGTTCTCATCCCAGACAATCCATTTGCCCTTTCTTGCATCGGAGTGATCGCTTTTCTCGGCAGTTTTGGGCGCGTCGAATGTCTCTGAGCCGGATACTCTTCCATAGGCATCTATTTGATTCTCCAGAGGACTGAAATGATATAGAGCACCTACGGCTCCGTAGTGAAATCCTGGACAGGTGAAATTGCCTTCGTTGACTTTTTCCCGGCAATAGTCCTGCAAGTAGGGCATCAATTGTGCAATAAATTGCAGCTTTTCTCTTCCTTCCCTTGCAGGCAGAGCTGGACAATAATGGAACATGTCGTGATGGGCATCTATACGTACTACTATCAGGTTGCACTTATGGTGCAAGAATTCCTTGAACCAATAAGGAACTATATCGTTATGGGGATCGATGATGAGGATCTTTAATCCATCGATGTACATCTCAACTGGGGAAAACCGGCAGGAACCTGAGGACATTGAAACACACCCGGATGCGGAGATGGGGCCGCTAATGCTCTCAAATTGGAGTTTAATTTTGCTAATGATTATTCGTGCATATTGTGGGCGCCTATTCTTAATAAATTTATCGGATGTTCGCACCACATGTGTAGTCCCGAAACCTTCTTGGTGTCCTTGCTGTATTACGCAAATGCATGAAATCCGCAAGCTGCGGCCATACCAACATGTCCGCAGATATAGATGGAAAATAGGCATCTAGCGGCATGATATG
>JBAQXX010000055.1:0-14555 GCA_049299735.1 Methanothrix sp.
AAGTTAGCGCTCAGGTTGCCGCGCGCCTTGCCGCTCTCTTTGGTGAGCATCTGCTTGCTGGGAGTGTAGACGGCAAGCTCAGTCGCCAGGCTGTTGGCCACCATGCTGGCCAGAGGCAGGCCGCTTAAAGCTATGCCCACCACGACATCCACACCGCAGTCGTTGTCGTCCAAAGTCTCATAAATAATATCGGATAGTGCTTCAGATACGTGGCTCAGCCTAAAGGCGCTCTTGCCGATCATGGACCAGTCCACGGAGATATCCTTTGGCCCGGGCGACGTGCTTGTCTTCTCAGCATGAGTGAGCAACCATGTCACCGTCTCACTGGAGATATTCAGCTCCTCTGAGATCTGGCCTTCTACCAGCCCTTCTGCCTTCAGTTCCGTTGCCTTCTTCATCAATGTTTCAATATTCTTCATCTTATGCACCTCTTTTTCTTTCGGGCAGGAGTTCCGCAATCCTGACACATTTCCCCCTCGAATCTGCTGCCGCAGCCCTGGCACCTCTGGACATGTTTTACTAATCTCTTTATCCTGGGCTGCCCGATGGGTTCGATCTTCAGGCCGAGGTGAAGAGCGACGTTTTGCAGAGCGTAATCATCGGTAGCGAGGATGGCTCTATACTCCAGGGCTTTTGCCAGGACATCCAAATCCGCGGAAGACAGTGCTTTGAGATCGCCAGTCTCAGCAGCCGCTTGCTGCGCTGCCTTTCGCGCCTGGGGCGAAGGGCTTTCCACTCGCGCCTCGAAGATAGCAAGCAGGGACTTTGTCCTTATATCTTTAAGCTCCGCTTCAACTGCCGGGACTGTTATCAGCTCTCCTGCTGGCCTTTTACCCCAGATGAATACCGAGGCATCCGCTACGACATACACATGCGAAGGCTCTTGAAAGTTATAGTACTTGGACTTTTCCCGGACCAAAACGCTATTATCATATAATGAAATCTGAGAGTTGGATGGCCAAGAAAGAAAAAAAGGCTGGCAATAAGGAAGACCAAAGGATCGCGACTATCCAGGAAAAACCGGGCGAAAAGGCAGCTAAGCTACCGCCCAAAGTCAAGCCCAAGAGCGCAGCCGAACGCAGAAAGGATCGCATTGATGGAATAATCAAAACCGTGTATCCCTCTATCCTGGGAACCGCGGCAGGCTTTGCCTGCTATTACACGGGCGAAGCAATCGCTCCTTATCCCTGGCATTTCGTGATGCTGTCTGTAATACTGCTTACCTATGTCATTCAAAAGTATACCTATACGTTTCTGAATATCGATGCAGCAAGCTTCAAGACCAAAGATTGGTTCTATGTGGAGTTCATGGTAATCGACTTCTGGCTGGTTGCCTGGACGCTTCTTCTCAACTGAGGTTGATCATGAGAATTGCCATCATCAATCGCGATCGATGCCAGCCCCGCAAGTGCTCCAAAGAGTGCGAGTACTTCTGCCCACCGGTGCGAACAGGCGACGAGACCATCGTCTTTGAGGACAGCAAGCCCCTCATTACCGAGAACCTCTGCGTGGGCTGCGGTATCTGCGTGCGCAAATGCCCCTTCGGGGCTATTACCATCACCAATCTGCCGGAAGAGATGGAGGACCCGGTGCACAGGTATGGCCAGAACGGCTTTGCGCTTTATGGTCTGCCCGTGCCGGTTGATGGCCGTGTCACCGGTCTTTTGGGCCCCAACGGCATAGGAAAAAGTACTGCAGTATCTATACTCTCCGGCATCCTGCGACCTAATTTGGGAAAAAATGCCTCGTTAGATGATGTGTTTTCCCGCTTTGCGGGCAGCATCCTGGGAGACTACCTGAAAACGGTAGCCGAGAAGGGCGTCAAGACCTCCTATAAGCCTCAGTATGTGGATCGCATCCCCAAGAGCTATTCGGGGCCGGTTAGCGGTCTTTTGGAGAAAACGGACGAGCGCGGTGCTCTCGCTGCTCTGGTGGTGGGGCTATCCATAGACAAGCTCATGGACCGGGAGATATCAAGCCTCTCCGGCGGCGAGCTGCAGCGAGTGGCCATAGCGGCCACGGTCGCGCGCGACGCGGATTTCTATTTCTTCGATGAGATCAGCCCATTCCTGGATATTTACCAGCGCATCAATGTGGCCCGCATCCTGCAGAGACTGGCCACGGATAAGGCGGTCATGGTGGTGGAGCATGACCTGGCACTGCTGGATCTTCTCGCGGACAGCGTCCATCTCATCTACGGCGTGCCTGGGGCCTACGGCGTCATAACCCGGCCCAAGGGGGTGAGGGTGGGCATCAACCAATACCTGCGCGGCAACCTTCCTGAGGAGAATGTGCGCTTCCGGGATACATCCATTCGTTTTGATGTGCATGCACCTCGGATCGACAAGGTGATTCCCACGCTCATCGCCTACGGGGCCTTTGACGTGCAGTACTCCTCCTTCCGGTTGATAGCGGAGCCCGGCATCATTCGTCGCGGTGAAGTGGTGGGCATCCTGGGTCCGAACGGCATCGGCAAGAGTACATACATCAAGGTTTTAGCGGGCGTGGAAAAGCCGACCGCTGGAAGCTTTGACAGCAAGCTCAAGGTCTCCTACAAGCCCCAGTACCTGAAAGCCGACAGCGATGTAACTGTGCAGGGGCTTTTGCGCAGCGTGACTCATGACTTTGACACCAGCTTCTACCAGACTGAGATTCTAAAGCCCATGGGCTTGGAGCCGTTAATGGATCAGACATTGACTGAGCTATCCGGGGGAGAGCTGCAGCGCGTGGCCATTACCGCCTGCCTCAGTCGCGAGGCTGACCTCTATCTGCTGGATGAGCCGTCGGCGCATCTGGATGTAGAGCAGAGGATGCTGGCGGCCAAGGTCATGAGGCGCTTTGCCGAGTCCTCTGAGAAGACCGTGCTGGTTGTGGACCATGACATCTATCTCATCGATCTGCTCGCGGAGCGGCTGATGGTCTTTGAGGGAACGCCTGGAATTCAGGGCATTGCCCATACACCGCTGGAGATGCGCGAGGGCATGAATGCATTTCTCAAAGCCATCAACATCACCTTCCGGCGTGACGAGGAGACGCGGCGGCCGCGCGTCAACAAACCCGAGTCGAGGCTGGACAGAACGCAAAAGGAGCAGGGCGAGTACTACTATCCGGTTGAGGAAGCTTAGGAGATATTTTTTATAACCTTCATATCATAACTGTCCGCCAGATCGTCTCGCAGTCAGCAATATTGCATCTGCAACCTGGGGTCGGGATTGGGAGATCTTGGATGAAGCTATTCAACCGCCACATGATGCGCAACCTGGAAGCTACAAGCCTGCTGGAGCTTTTCTTTGTCACATCCGTCTTTTCTGTTTTAGGCATCCGCTTCTTCTTGGCTTTGACCGGCTATCCCTCTCTCCGCCAGGGTAATTTGCACATAGCTCATGTTCTTTTAGGCGGAGTGCTCATGATGGTCGCCCTGGTCATTGCTCTTGCTTACATCAACAAATCAGCCTATTATCTGGTGGCTGTCCTGGGGGGCCTTGGATTTGGGGCCTTCATAGACGAGCTGGGCAAGTTCATCACCGGAGACAACAACTACTTCTACCAGCCCACAGTTTCCCTGATTTACGTAGTATTCATTATGATCTACCTGATCATAGAGAACTTTGTTAAGAAGCCCATACTCAGCGAGCAGGAGAAGCTGATCAATGTTCTGGAGATTGCCAAAGAGGTGGTCTTGGAAGACCTCGATCACCGGGAGAGAAAACGAGCGCTGGACCTGCTCAAAGAATGCTCTCCTTCCGATCCGGTGACAAAAGCCCTCAGAGAGCTGCTTTACGCCACGCAGTCCGTGCCCGTTCCCAAGCAGGATATCTACACGGCTGCCAAGTATCGGGGTAGAAGGATTTACCGGAAAATGGTGCAAAAGACCTGGTTTGTGGGTGCAATGATATCGTTCTTCGTCCTGCAATCGCTATTCGCTCTGGGTCTGGATTTCTTTTTGCTCTATGTTAAGCTGGAATGGATGGAGGATTTGCATACCATCTTTCCCACACTATCATTCTTCGATCTGGCTGGCCTTCTCTCGGCCACGCTGGCCGCTGCCCTGGTGATTGCCGCTGCCATAAGGATAAGAAGCAACCGGTTGCAGTCCTACCTGCTCTTCAAGGACGCTGTCTTAGTGCAGATCTTTCTGGTGCAGGTTTTCATCTTTTACAGGGCTCAGTTTCTTGCTCTCCTGGGATTGGCTGGCAACATCTGCGTTCTTTTCGTGCTCTATTACATGATCCGGCAGGAGAAGGCGGCCAATGGCATCTGTGCCTCGTGACGGCTCTCCGGGCTTTTGCTCCTGCGCTTTACATAAAATTTTAACAAAGCCGAACCTTTGTTATCTAAAGCCTTGACTGAATTTGCCGGCTGCAAAAGATATTATATTCCCTGAACTGATTGGTTAGATGATTTGGAGGTGATGTGGCTGCTGGAGATTGAAGATCTGTCGGTCAGCATCGGCGGTAAGCAGGTTTTAAAGAACTTCAACCTTAGAATAAGTCGTGGCGAGACCCACGTTCTCTTTGGGCCCAATGGAACGGGCAAGACAACTCTCTTGAACGTCATTGCTGGCATTCCCAGGTACGTTGTCGATGGGGGGCGCATTGTATTCAAGGGCGAAGATGTCACGCACATGTCCATGGACGAAAGGGCACGCCTGGGCATAGGCATGGCCTTTCAGCGCCCTCCGGCCATCCGTGGCCTGAGGCTCAAAGACCTCATCAAGATCATCAATCCAAAGGCTGATGCAATGGCCATCCTCCGGAAGATGGACTTTGAGGCTTTTGCAGATAGGGATGTCAATCGCGGCTTCTCGGGGGGCGAGGTAAAGCGCTCCGAGATGGTCCAGCTCTTAGCCCAGCAGCCTGATTTCGTCATGCTGGATGAGCCGGACTCCGGCGTGGATCTGGAGAATATCAAGCTCATCGGCGAAGCCATAAACACTCTCACACAGAAAGACCAGCGTCCGAGCCAGAGGACCAAGTCCGGCGTGATCATCACCCACTTCGGCCACATTCTGGATTACATGAAAGCGGACCGGGCCCATGTCATGCTGGGCGGATCGATTGTCTGCAGCGGCAATCCGGGCGAGATCCTGGTGCAGATCAAGAAAAGCGGATATGAGGGGTGTGTAGGATGCAGCACGTGTCCGGTATAGAAGATAAGGCCAGAAAGGCACGGGAAAAGAAGGCCTTATACGGCACAGATGTGGACCTGGAGAGCTATGAATCAGAGGCCAAACCCCAGGGCACTGTAGCCAATGCCGAAGATCTGCCTGGCGCTGTCAGGAAGGCGGCCCTGGATGTAGGCGTGAAGCTGGATGGCGAATCTTCTGGCTCTTTTGTTCAGATGGACCAGACGCCTGTGATTGCCAAGTCTCTTTACGAGGGCGTGGAGATCATGGATATGGCATCCGCCCTGGAGAAATACGACAATCTGCAGGACTACTGGTGGAAGCTGGTGTCTCCGGACGCGGACAAGTACACGGCGGACGTAGCATCAGCGCCACCGGCAGGCTACTTCATCCGCGCCAAGAAGGGCATGAAGACCGTATTTCCGGTCAAAAGCTGCCTGTATCTGGGGTCATCCAACCTCAACCAGCGCGTGCACAATGTCATCATCGCGGAAGAAGGCTCTGAGCTGCATGTCATCACCGGCTGTACCACACCGGCACATGTGCAGCGAGGCTTGCATATCGGGGTTTCGGAGTTCTACATTCAGAAGAATGCCAAGGTAAGTTTCACCATGGTGCATAGCTGGGGAAAAGAGGTTGAGGTGCGGCCCAGAACGGGAATTACCATCGCCGAGGGCGGCTCTCTCTCCAACAATTACATTTTGCTAAAGCCAGTAAAGACTCTCCAGACCTTCCCCACGGCCACCCTTGCCGGTCGCGGAGCTGTAGCCAGCTTCAACACAGTCATCTACTCCACCATGGGCAACATCGACGTGGGCAGCAACGTTAACCTCAATGCGGCCGAGACCAGCGCCGAGTCTATCTCTAGAGTGGTCTCCGTAGGCGGCGAGGTCATAGCTCGGGGAAGAATGACCGGCAGAGTGCCGGGCGCACGTGCTCATCTGGAGTGCGTTGGCCTTCTGCTTTCGGACAAGGGCAGAATCTACTCCATTCCGGAGCTGGACGGCCAGAGCCGGGATCTGGATATGTCCCATGAGGCGGCAGTGGGCCGCATCTCTGAGGAAGAGCTGGAATACCTGATGTCTCGCGGTCTGACCTCAGAAGAGGCCACCAGCGTTATCGTGCGCGGCTTTTTGGATGTGGAGATCAAGGGCCTGCCGGAGGACCTCAAGCAGGAGATCAAGAACATCACCCAGCGAGAGGATCTGAAGGGAGCACCGTAAAGCCTGGGGCTCTCTATTCCTTCTATTTTAAAAGATCATCCTTTCAGATAAATGATTAACCGCAACGGTGGAAAATGTCATCTCTTCTGCGTCTGGAAACTGCTGTAAAGCTTCTGCGAAAGGCTTTTGTGGAGTGGCTCAAAGATGACGCATCTCTCCTGGCTGCGGCTCTCGCTTATTATGGCCTTTTCGCCTTCGTTCCGCTACTTATATTATTCTTAATATTTATAAACTCGTTGTTCTCTTTCGGCTTTCTCGACGGCCAGGTGGTGGCTCTCTCTCAGGATCTGGTAGGTTGGCAGATGCCTGATGTGGCAGACGAATTGATCGACCTGGCTTCCGATCAGGCCGCATCCTTCAGTTTTACCCTGCTCAGCGTCGGTCTCTTGCTTTTTGGCGCTGCCGGTCTCTTCGTTCATACCAGGAAGGCCTTTCGCATCATATGGAAGATCCCTGACAATGTCGTCCCGATCATGGACACGATCTTCACTTACCTGCGCTCGTACCTGCTCATTGCCCTAGTCGCCTTTATGCTCCTGGTGACATCCCTCTTTACTGCCCTTCTCCTGCCCGCTGCAAGGCAGATCGAGGATTTTTTGCCTATTCACCTTGGGCTGCTTCGGATGATCACATTCCTGGTCTCGTTCTTCTTTGTGACTCTGCTCTTTGCAGCCACCTACAAGACCCTGATCGAGGTGAGGCTGGCCTGGCAGGAGGTGCTCCCCGGATCAGCTCTCGCGGCTCTTCTGATTGCAGCAGGAAACATTTGCATAGAGGCATATGTGAGCATAGTCAATGTGGGATCTGCCTACGGGGCAGCGGGATCTCTGGTGATCTTTCTCTTATGGATCTACTACTCAGCGCAAATATTTCTCTTCGGGGCGGAGGTGATCAAGGTACAGAAGATAAAAAATAAGGGATCTGGTTTGCGGGTTTAATACTTTTTCAAATTTTGCAGTGCCCGTCTTTCATGCCGCCCATGCATTTCATTCCGCCCGGTCTCATTCCGTTTCTTTCAAAATCATCAACACCGGAATTCATTTTGATCAAGGCATCATATTCGCCGTTGAAATTGCCATCGTTCATTGTCAGCTTGCCCTTTCCTATGATGCTATTCTCATGGCTTGAGATTGCCAGGGAGATATGGCCTGCAACATTTGTTACATTGCTCTTATCGTCAAATGTTATTGGGCCTGCGACATCGGCATCTATTGTGGAATTATCATCGCTTGTCGTCTTGGACGTGATGTTGGATAGCAGGAAATAGTCATTTCCAAGCACCAGGGTTCCGTTATAGGGTGCAGCATCCATCTCAGAATACATCTCTGACTGCACATCAGACTTAATCTGTGCAAGGGTCTTGTTGTCGGAGATGAGGCCATTGATCTTCGCGATATCGAATTTTATTACGCCAACAATATTCATTTTGAGGGCGTGGTACTGGCTGTCGCTCGTGGCAAAGCCGCTGCCAGAGTAGTGGGCCGATACCGGCAGCGAGTTGGAAGCGTTATGATCGGCAATATCCGGGAACCGGCCCATGTCGCCCGGTAGCTTGCATTCAATGCTGGATGTGTTGTTTTGGCTATCATACGGTGCTGAAAGTGCTGGCATGGCCATGAGGCAAAGAGCCACAGAGGCCACCAGTATCAGGGATTTGATTGAGGACTTCATATTTTCTGATCTCCATTTTTTTAAAGCTAATGGCAGATGATTTTCTTGTCTTGGGTGGATCACCTGCATATGCCGGTTGTCGTCGGCCATGATTACGACATTTGACGTAATAAGATGTTATGCCTATATAAATCTTACCTATTCGTTCTTATTCTGCTCGTAATCCTCTCTTATGGCTTTGGCCATCTCCTCGTCCGCCTCTACTATTAACGCGCCCATGTAATCGCAGTTCTTGCAGCGGTAGATCTTGCCGGTGTAGCCGCCTGCCTCGTAATACAGGTCAGAGCTGCCGCAGACCGGGCAGACCTCTTGGATCTTCTCAGGTTTCATGATGAAGTTCTCCGCGTTTTCAGGAGTTCAGCTTTTGCATGTTGCGAAGAGTTTTTGATTCTTGATTGCCTGCAAGATGCATAGGAGGTATGGAAATGGCCAGACAAAGTTCACGTGGAACCTGCAGCTATTGCCAGGGAAGCTATGCCAAGTCGGCTATGGCCCGGCATTTGAAAGCCTGCAAAGCAAGGCGGGAGGAAGGCGAATCGTGCGCCAACAGTTCTCCTAAAGGCAGCGCCAAAAGAACTATCCTCCATTTGCAGGTGGAAGGCCGCTACAGACCGATGTACTGGATGCATATCGAGATTCCTGCCAACGCCGCCTTGACGGATTTAGATGAATTCCTGCGCCGAACCTGGCTGGAATGCTGCGGCCATCTCAGCAGCTTTGAGATAGCTGGCGAGACATTCTTCTCCGAGAAGATGGAGCCGGGTGATCGAAGCATGAATATGGCTCTGGGAAAGGTGATCGGACCAGGAATGAAGTTCGAGCACACCTATGACTTCGGAACCTCAACTGAGCTTTCGCTAAAGGTGATATCTGCTAGGCAGGGCCTGGCACAGGGAAAAGCAGTGAGGATCATGGCTCGAAACGACCCCCCGGATATAGAGTGCGAAAGCTGCGGCAAACCGGCGGTTTCCGTTTGCTGCCAGTGCATCGATGAAGGCACCGGCTTTGTCTGCGAGGACTGCGCAGAAAAGCACGAGTGTGGAGATGACATGCTTCTGCCGGTGGTCAACTCCCCGCGCATGGGCATGTGCGGCTACACGGGAGATGCTTATTGATTAGAAGAGCCTCATCAGCTCTTCGGCTATGATCCTGTAGCCCGCCTCGTTGGGGTGGTCCAGGCCGGGCAGGATCAGCGATCCCAGAGGCGTGCCCGCGTGAACGGCTCGAATCCAGGCCCCAAAGACATTCACAAATCCCACATCCATCTCTTTTGCTACCCTTTGCACGGCCTGATAGTAATCAAGAACCATTCTGTCGTAGGGCGGCGTCTCCAGGGGCTGGGAGGAGAGAAGCAGCACTTCCGAGTTGGGGCCCGCGCGGATGCGTCGCACCATCTCCACGAAGTTCATCTCGAACTCCTCTAGGCCCAGGCCGAGCACACAGTCGTTGATGCCGAAGTTGATGGTGATCAGGTCAGGTTCGTAGGAAAGCACGGAAAAGTCCAGCCGGGCCAGGCCATCCTGGCTTGTGTCTCCGGAAAAGCCGGAGTTGATCATCTCCACATTTGCCTCTGGATACTTTTCTGCCAGCAATGCTTTCCAAAAAGAGGGAAAGCCGCGCCGAACGGCAAAGCCGGCTGTGATGGAGTCGCCAAAGGCCACAATGGTCACATTGCAGCCGCTCTCCAGGTCTCTCCTCGTCTTTTCTACAAACCTCTTTTGCCCTTCGTCCATAGGTGGTAATCCTTCCGCCGACTATTGGAGCTTTGCTCTTGCAGCGGCCTTTATCGCCGCCTTCATGTCGCGGACAAGCTGCTCCAGCCGCTCGATCTCTCCGCGGGCGATCAGGTCCACGCAGACGGAGCCCACAATGGCTGCATCAGCACCGGCGGCGATAACCTCCACAGCCTGGGCGGGAGTGGAGATGCCAAAGCCAACCGCTTTGGGCTTGCTGCCAGCAGCGCGGTCGATGAGGTCTCGTGTGCCCTGCAGGATCTCGCTTCTTGCACCGGTGACGCCCGTGCGGGCCACCAGGTAAAGAAAGCCCGACGTCTCTTTTTCGATCATCTTCAGGCGTTCTGCCGGGGTGTTGGGCGCAGCCAGGAAGACCAGGTCCACGTCGTTGCAGGCGCAGGCCTGCCGGAGTGGTCCGGCCTCCTCAGGGGGCAGGTCGGGCACAATCATACCTGTAATGCCCGAACGAGCACAGTCTTCAGCAAATTGGTCCAGTCCGCGGGCATAGATCATGTTGTAGTAGCCCATGAAGACCTTGGGGATGGCGACGTCCGCCTGGGCTGCCACCTGGAAATAGACATCTGTGTTCATCCCTGCGGCGATCGCCCTTTGCGCTGCCGCCTGGATGGTCGGGCCGTCCGCAATTGGGTCGGAGTGGGGCAGACCCAGCTCAATGATATCCGCCCCGGCTGCTGCCAGCCGCCGCACCAGATCGGGAGTGGCTGCGGGCGTCGGGTCCCCTGCGCAGATGTAAACGATCAAGAGGGGTGCCCTCTTAAATGCTTCAGAGATTTTCATAATCCATCACCGTTGCCAGATCCTTGTCGCCTCGACCGGAGATGTTGATTATGGCCAGATCTCCCAGAGCCTGCGGCTCCTCTAAGGCATAGCCCACAGCGTGGGCAGACTCCAGAGCAGGGATGATTCCCTCCAGCTTGGAGAGGGCGTGAAATCCCCGCATGGCCGTTTTATCATCGGCGAGCTTGGTCAGCACGCGTCCCTTCTCCGCCAGGAAGGCCAGCTCCGGGCCCACGCCCGGATAGTCCAGGCCTGCCGCCACGGAATAGGATTCCAGAATCTGGCCGTAGGGATCCTGCAGGATCTTGGTAAGAGCGCCGTGCAAAATGCCGTCTGTGCCCAGGCCCAGGCTGGCTCCATGGTCTGCGGTTTTATCTGTATTGCCTAGACCGCGCCCGCCCGCCTCCACAGCCAGGAGGCGCACCTCTTCGTCCTGCAAAAATGGAGCGAATATGCCCATGGCATTGCTGCCTCCTCCCACGCAAGCAGTGATGCTGTCGGGCAGACTGCCCTCCGCCTCAAGGATCTGGCTTCTCGCCTCTTTGCCTATGACGCTCTGAAAGTCGCGCACCATGCTGGGAAAGGGATGTGCGCCGGCAGCCGTGCCCAAAAGATAATGAGTGTGATCAAAACTGGAGGCCCAGTCTCGCATGGCCTCGTTGATGGCGTCTTTGAGGGTTCGTGACCCGCTGCGCACAGGTATGACCTCGGCCCCCATAAGACGCATGCGGTAGACATTCATCTTCTGACGCTCTATGTCCACCTCGCCCATGTAGACCTGGGTCTCAAATCCCAGATTGGCTCCCACTATAGCCGTGGCCACGCCATGCTGGCCGGCACCCGTCTCAGCGATAAGCCGGGTCTTGCCCATCTTTTTGGCCACCAGCGCCTGGCCCAGGGTATTGTTGAGCTTGTGCGCCCCTCCGTGCACCAGGTCCTCTCTCTTCAAGTAGACCTTGCGGCCCAGCTTTTGGCTGAGGTTTCGGGCATAGTAGAGGGGTGTCGGCCTTCCTGCAAAGGTTTTTAGAGCCAGGTTCAGCTCCTCTCTAAAATCATCACTCTTCATCAGGCGCTGGTAAGCTTGCGCCAGCTCCGTCAGGGGCGGCACCAGCGTCTCGGGCACAAATAGGCCGCCGTACCTGCCGAACTTGACTGCGGATGTATCGGATATCTGACTATGCAAAGGATCACCGGCTTGTATATACTTTAAATGTACTAACTAATACTATGATGTATAGAAAGGTACATCTTTGGTGGTATTTATACCTTATTACCTCATCTGCGGTGAATTCATATTTTCATTTTTATTTTAATTCCAAGATTTCGCATAGAGCTTTAACCAAGAAATGGTTGTTAAAAATAATATATCGAGTATTTACTTCTTATCAAGGTCAACTTTCAAGAAATCTTTTTCAAGCTCTTTTAAGTTCTTGTTTGTATCCTCTTCGTTATCTGGGAAGAAATCCTCTAATCTCTTATTAATCTCTAGATTTTCCCCTAAAATAGATCTGGTATTAGCTAGGACTTTCAGGACATCATCCAAGAACGCATTTGATTCATTGTTTTGAGCTACTTTCCAAATTCCTTCTGCCTCGTCTTCTTCTATTAGGACCCCTATATTTTGTAATGAGTTTCTTACCTTGCTTACTGAAGATGGGTCGAATTCCGCACTTAGCTCGCCTTCGTTGAATACTTGTTGTTTTCGGACTTTATATAGTATATCTGGTGTTTCTGTAATGCTTCTGGCAAATATAAGCATTGATTGCGCATTATTTAATTTTGAATAATTCGAATTGAGCCGTGTACCGCTTATTGGTCTGCTAAGTGCATCATCAAGTTCTAACGTTTGTATTCTTTGTGCTAATCCTAATGCATCGATGCGTCTCATTAAATTGCCTACAAGTCTCATGTTCATGCTTGTCAATCTAGATATTTCATTTTGGGAAACACATCCGCCCATTATACCCTGCAATTCAAGTAGCTGTTTTAAGCCTTTGCGGGTACGATCTGCGGATTCTAGCACACTGAGCCACGTTTCCAAAGACCTATCTCCTGTTAAATATGCCTTAGAAAGCGTGAAATCTCTTCCTTTGATACTCCGAGTCCTTATAACATCAATTTCGCTTAATGCGTTATAATCTCTTCCAAAATTGGGGCCCGGAATTGTTGCATTAGCCTCCAGTTCAGTTTTAAGGACTGGGAAGTATTGTACTTTGTTTAAAATTGTAAATTGATTTGCCTGATGACTAAAGAGAATTGTATTATCCAACAATTCCTTTTTAACATATAACTTGCTACTGACTGCATAAGGCATAAAATCGCTTATTATATTTTTTGATTCGTCCAGTATTATTAAATTATGTCTTATCAACCTTGGTAGGACTGAATCTTTCATGTGCTTTAGATATTGTTTTTTATCTGTGGTCTTTGTGACCATGTAGACTCTATCTATTAAGCTCCCTAAGTCACATGATGGGAATGCCATATCCAATAAGGACCAAGCCCGTGCTATTTGGACACTTGAGCCAAAATGACCTGCGTTCAATTTTTTATCTTTATCTGCTTTATAATACTCGCGGATTCCTCTATAAATTAAATCTTCTGCTTGGATGATCTCATTTAACAATTTTTCGTCAAGCACCATCAAATCATTTTTGTTTGCTTTTTGCACAAGAGGATGTCCGAAATATGTTTTTATGAATTCTGGTAAATTATCGTTTTCCATTCTTGAATTCCACCTATCGATATCTAATATTCTATTGTTTATTTATAAAACTATCTGATACAACTAGGCGATCGTTTGGATCTATTTTCAAACTCTTGCATTGATTTAGTTTTAATCTCCAATTTTCGTTCCTATACAATCTATCAAGATCTGGTGCATAATCATAATTTGATACTAATTTGATTAAAAGTTCAGCCTCCTCAGTTGATGTTTTATTGAGTATTCTTTCTTTTAATTGCACTAAAAGTTGAATATCTTTATTTAATATCCCCTCATATATCTGGGAATGGTTTGGTGTTTTTTGGTTAGTCATTCTGAACTGTACCGCTGACGCGAGCCCCCTCAATAATGTCATATACTCTAAGTAGTCTTTATTAACTCCTTCTATCCTATACAATGGTTCAAATAATTTTACTATTTTTGAACCCGCTGGATCTCTTATGCGATTAAGTTTGATTAAATTATGTGCATCGCAGATCACTAAGACTCGTCTGATGCTATCAAGTGAAACATCATTCCCTAGAAATTGATGGATCTCTGTATCTGTGAGACCTTCTTTCAAGTTAGCAATAACTTCCCATCCAGACCCATCGAATAAAACAGAAAATAATGCAAACGCATCAGTTACAAGCGCATCGTATGTCTCAGCTAATAGCGATGCAGAAACGTGTCTCGTCGTTGCCGATTGGAGTTCATCCTCTATTGCCGAGACTCCGCCGACCCATTGATATAGTGATTGCCTCCCTCGCTTCTCTTTAGTTAAAATTACTAATCCTTCTTCTCTAAATCTTTTTATTATTTGGCTTACAGAACCCTTTGACAATGATGTTGCTTCTCGTATTTCATTTTGAGTTATGAATACTCTATTTTCAATAATTTTTGCTATATTCTCATAATTAAATGATTCTCTGTCAGATAGTATTTCTGCGATCAGCCCTGTTTTTGAGTTTTGTTTCATTTTTGCCCCCAAGAACGTTCATGAATGTTCACGAACAGATTGATATTAATACTTTCCCGAGTTTTTGCCTTTGCATCTTAAATCAATTTACACCTAAAGTCAATGATGCTGCAAAGTAGGACCGAAAGGGCAGTATAGCTGCAAAGCCCATCGCATCAGCTCAGATCGGGTGGCAGTTCTCCCGTCAAGATCTCAATCCTTTTCTGTGCGCTCTCCAGCCGGGCATTGCAGAGCTTGACCAGCGTCATGCCTTTTTCATAAAGATCCAGGCTCTCCTCCAAAGTCATCTTTCCCTCTTCCAGCGCCTCTACAATCTGCTCCA
>JBAQXX010000056.1:0-4503 GCA_049299735.1 Methanothrix sp.
TGCCTGGGGCGGCGGGGCAGCTTTGCGGCGGAAATCCGGGGGAGCGAGGAAAGAACGTGGTCGGGCCTTCGCCCGGGGGAGGGCCGCCGGTACCGCAGACTGCCCGAGGGCCTGGGCCACAGGGGCAAGGGCGCTGGTTCGTGGTGGCTCTCGCAAAAGGGCATTTCGAAGAAAAGATTTAATGTCTATGTGATGATGTGCTGAGAGTCGCGAGAATAGAACGAAACCAGATCTCTATCGAAATAGAGAATCCTTTGAGGTGGTTGATAAATGTCTTCCAAGACTGATGTTAGAAGCACAGAGGAGATAAGAAGGATCGGGATAGAAGCTCTCGCCGAAGCCCTCGGACCTTTGGATGCCGTTCGCTTCCTGCAAAGCTTCGACCTGGGGAGAGGCGACTATACCAAGGAGCGCTCTCATGTGCTTGGTTTGACATTGGATGAAATCTTCAGTGGTATCGAAAAACGAAGAAATATTGGTTTAGATTAGCATAGATTACATCGGTTATGATCCGCGTTCTGGGCCATGAATGTCTGGCACTCGTATCATTTTATCATTCGAGCCCCCCGCGGGAGCGCTTGCAGGCGTGCGGGCGCCTGCTGGGGCGGCGGGGCAGTTCGGCGGCAGAAATCCGTGGCGCGGGGGCAAGGGCGCTGGGTCGTGGGTTGTTGCAAGCTGGATCTTGTTCTAATGACTCTCCATGAACAAAACATAGTGTAAAAAGCTACTATTCAGGACTTCTAAGTTTAGTGATTGGGCGGATTCCATATTTGGTCCCAATTGACTGCATTTCTATATCGCTTCGTTAAGATAAAAATGAGTCATCATTTGATGAATACCCTAATTCACTTGCTGGTGTATCCGGCTTGACCCAGTCTATAGAATAGCTATCTGCCCAAGAGTTAGGTACAATCACAGCACGCTGGTATGTCCCAGTATAGCATAGCATTCTAGAAACAACTCGAAGTAGAATATCATGCAAATGCGCACAGATTCTTACCACTTCAAAAAGATTATATTGACCGCTTTCAAAGTCAAAATAGCTGGAATGAATTACTACACCACGATAATGAGAAAGAACATTACACCATTCGCGGCCATCTTTGCGAGGGGTTTTTTGATAATATTTATCTACAATATCTGCATCATAGAAATTAAAAGCTCTAAGTAGGTCAACCAAAGCGAGACCGAAATCCCTATCACGGTTATTTGAATTCTGGACTCGTTGTGATATTTGTTGTATAGAATTTTTCTGATCAAATCGAGAAGAGAACTTTGCCAAAGTCCTAATAACCAAAGCTGAAAAATCCAAATTTTCCTTGATTATCTCTTTTTGATATTGATCCAGCGCTTGAGTTAGGTCCTGAGTGCTCAATCCGAATAATTCACATAAGCCATCAAAAGCCCGAAATATATGAGTCATTTTATCCTCAACAGTCAAGCTATTAGAACCCGCAAATATCAAATGTTTGAGGACTGCAGTTAAGCAGGAATTTTCTCTATGTAATGAGACCTGATAGTTTGTGAGGAGCGTACCGGTTCCTCTATGAATAACTTCGTCGATGGCTTCATGACCTTTGGAAAATCTAGGATTGTTAAAATTGGCATGCAAGCGTTGAACTAGCGTTCCTTTATCATCTCGGAATTCAATCCAATTCGCTCCAACCTCAGTTCCAGTAGCAAACCCCAGAAGATTTAAAAACTGAAATGGAAGCCATTGTTTCATATTATCATAGTCTATTTGATTAGATCCTATTTCTCCAATCATTAGTGATGTAATCACACGTTGCGCTTTGCCATCCAATAGCTCTTGCTTTCTGGCGTCATAATCAGTTAATGGCTCTATGAACCCTAATCGATTGAGGAAATTAAATACAATCAGACGATTCTTTTCTTTAACTATAATTTTAGCCATTAGCTTTTGATCATCAGTTAGCTCTTCTGGTATATCTGGTATAGAGAATAAGCGAAGAGGATGATGATCTAGCTTTGGATGATCACTCATGAATCCCGATACGAAATTTAAAAGCGGGAGTACCCAATACATTGCTGAATTAGCTCGGTTCGGCTGAAATATGGAACGTAGGATGTGAAATCGAAGACTAATTTCGCTATCTTTATTCGCATGAAAGCTGAAATGCTCATCATAGTAAATTTTCGAAATTGAATAGAACCTGCCATTTTCTGTTATGACTTCAATGAAGCTGCAGGTATTTTGATGCAGGAGTTTTATTATCGAACCTACTGTGCCCTCTTCAGACTCGACATCCATAGTTATTTCTTGTTTCCGGAACTCATCGAACTTGATTATTACATGCCCCTCTAGAGTACCCTTTGGATCAGAAAATTCCGCCCTTCCGTGACCGATGTAATCAATATTTGCGTTAAACCAATTGTTGGGAGAAGGAATATATTCGTTTAAATCAAATTCCAATTTTAAATCCAACCTTTAATTAAAAATTTGATAGTATGATATTCATTGCTATTCTAGTGCTTCTTCCCCTTCATCGCTTCCACAAAAGCCAAAAACGGCGGCGATGGCTTGCCCGGCCTCGATTTCATCTCCGGGTGGAACTGCGAAGCAAAGAAGAATGGATGCTCGGCTATCTCGCAGATCTCCATCAGATCCCCGTTGGTGCCCGAGAAGATCATGCCCTTTTCCTCAATCTGGGCGATGTAAGCGGGATTGACCTCGTAGCGGTGCCGGTGCCTCTCCACGATCTCGTCTTTGCCGTAAATCCTGTGAGCCAGGCTGCCTTGCTTGAGGTGGGCCGGGTAGTTGCCCAGCCTCATGGTCGCGCCCATGTGCCGAATCTTCTCCTGCTCCGGTAGAAGCGCAATCACGGGGTTTGGCGTGGCCCCAAACTCCGTGCTGCTGGCGTCCTGCAGGCCGCAGACGTTTCTGGCATACTCGATTACTGCAAGCTGCATGCCAAAGCATATTCCCAGATAGGGAACCTTCATCTCCCGGGCATACTGCACCGCCTTCATCTTGCCCTCCGTGCCACGGGAGCCAAAGCCGCCCGGAACCAGGATGCCGTCCGACTCCCGCAAGATGATATCAGCTGAGCCGTGCTCCAGCTCCTCGGCATCGATCCACTGCACGTCAATCTTCACACCTGCCTCAATGCCGGCGTGCTTGAGGGCTTCCCGGATGGAGAGGTAAGCATCCTCCATTGGGTCGGCACACTGCGATCCGACGGTGTACTTGCCGACGATGGCCACCTTTACTGTGCCCTGGGTGGAATCCATCTTCTGCACGAACTCATCCCAGTCCTTCCTCTCTTCCAGTGGGAAGAGCCGCATGGCCTTCATCAGATACCTGGCCAGGCCCTCCGCCTCCATCTGCAAAGGCACCCGGTAAATGTCGTCTGAATTGTGGGCGCTGATCACCGCCTCCATGGGAACATCGCAGAAGTGGGCGATCTTGTGCTTGGTCTCCTCCAGCAGGGGCCGCTCGCATCTTACTACTATCATGTCCGGCTGCAGGCCCAGCTGGCGCATCTCTTTCACGCTGTGCTGGGTGGGCTTGGTCTTCTGCTCTCCGTCCACTGTGGAAGGGGCGAGGGTCACATGAACGAAGAAGATGTTGCCCGACTCCTCATACTTGAGCTGGCGCATGGCCTCCAGGAAAGGCATGGACTCTATGTCGCCCACCGTGCCACCCACTTCAATCAGGCAGATCTCGCAGCCTCCGTCCCTGGAAACCTGGCGAATGCGCCTCTTGATCTCTTCGGTGATGTGGGGGATGATCTGCACAGTCTTGCCCAGATACTCGCCTCTGCGCTCCTTCTCGATGACAGTGCTGTAAACCTTGCCGGTGGTGATGTTGTGGTCGCGGGTAAGTTCCACATCCAAAAAGCGTTCGTAGTTGCCAAGGTCAAGATCCACCTCGCCTCCATCCCTGAGGACATAGACCTCCCCATGCTGGAATGGGCTCATGAGCCCGGCATCGATGTTTATGTAAGGATCAATTTTAATGGCTGTAACCTTATAGCCCCTGTTCATGAGCAGCCTGCCTATGGACGCCGCAGTAATGCCCTTGCCAAGGCCGCTCATTACCCCGCCTGTGACCACAATGTATCTCATATTCACGCCTTCAGGAGCGTAGCCGCTCCGTATATGATAAGGGTGACGATCAAAATCGACGATACAAGGGCACCGGGAAACTCGGGAATGCTCTCGGTGATGAAGGTCAGAACCAATGCGCTAACCAGGCCAAAGAAGATAACTGCGGGAATGATCTGCATCGCTCCGATCGCTCGTAAGCCATCCTCACCCTCAGCTACTTCACCTGCCTCCTCTTCAGAACGAATCTGATCTGATTCAAACTGCTCTGTGGAATTCTCTTCCCTTTCGACCGATCCGAGTGGCTCTCTTCTGACCCCTGGCCGGAAGAGGTTCTCAGGATCCTGTGCTGCCTCGTCTCTCAGAAACCGCCGGTCCTCTCGGGGGGTCTTAAAAGGATCAGACTCTCCATTTGAGCCCTGCGTTTGGCTGGTC
>JBAQXX010000057.1:0-20076 GCA_049299735.1 Methanothrix sp.
GAATGTAGCAAGAAGGCGATGCAAAATAGTGATGTCGATAGCAAAGGGATCTGTCGGTACAATTGTTGGTGAGACCAATCCATTAGCATTTAAGTTCATTATAAACAAAGAGGTAGGTCGAGGCACTTACATCAAGGCCAAAGCCGATGGGAGAGAATGGGCCCTCGCCCAGGTGGAGGACGTCAAACGATCCAACTCCGCCTACAGCGTAAACCAGCTCAATGATGCCGCCCGAAATTATGATTCTAGAGAGATGATGATAGCCGAGGCCAGGGTTATCGGAGTGACAAGCAACGGCAAGCTGCATCTTCCCACCAGCCCTGCCCGGCCGGGAGATCCTGTCTTCATAGCCGACGAAAAACTGATCAAGGCAACGCTCGGCCTGGCCAAGGGAGATATGTACATCGGCATGTTGCGGGGCTATGATATTCGAGTGGAGCTGGATGCCAATACCCTGGTACAAAAGCACTGCAGCGTACTGGCCAAAACCGGCTCAGGAAAATCCTATACGGCAGCCGTGATTTTGGAAGAGCTGCTGGAAAGGAAAGTGGCTCTGCTCATCATCGATCCCCACGGCGAGTACGCCTCCATGAAGGAGCCCAACAAAGTGGGCGACTTTTCCAAATATAAGGTCAAGCCGCGAGGCTATGATGCAACCATCTACACACCGGGAGAGATGGCCATGAACCCGAGAGCTGACCGGCCTTTTCGCTTTAACGGACTGAACATGTCTGCCCGGGAAGTGTCGAAGATGATTCCCCACGAGAGCAGCAGCAGCGGCCAGTTGGGATTGCTCTACGAGGCCATCAGCGCCCTGCGGGCGGAGACGGATGCCTATACTCTGGAGGACGTCATCGAGCAGGTAGTACGCAGTAATTCCAAGGTAAAGTGGAATTTGGTCGGTCAACTGGAGTCGCTCCTGGAGCTGGGGCTTTTCTCGGGAGCAGAGACGCCGGTGGAGGAGCTTTTGCGACCCGGCAGGGCCGCGGTCATCGACATGACCGGCATCCTCCCTGAACTGCAGTCCATGATTGTATCTCGACTCTTGACAGATGTCTTTGAGGCCAGAAAGCGCAGGCTGGTCTCGCCGGGAATGGTGGTGGTAGAGGAAGCCCACAACTACATCCCGGAGCGGGGCAGCGGAAATGCCGCTTCCACCAGCATTGTGCGCACCATTGCCGCTGAAGGCAGAAAATTTGGCCTGGGGCTGATGGTCATCAGCCAGAGGCCGGCCCGTGTGGACAAGAACGTCATCTCCCAGTGCAACACACAGATCATTATGAGGGTCACCAATCCCAATGACCTCAAGGCGCTCTCCAAAGGCCTGGAGGGAATGACAGGCGAGCTGGAAGAGGAGATCAAGAGGCTGCCGGCTGGTGTTGCCATGCTGGTGAGCAATGAGATCGAAAGGCCCATCACAGTTGATATCAGGCCCAGGAAATCCAGACACGGAGGCGTGAGCACCCAGATCGTGATCAAAGAGAAGGCTGCAGGCGCAGCCCGTGCTTCTCGGGGCGCGGAAAAAAGGTCAGGCTCTCCCCCGACGTCTCCGGCGGGAGCTAAGGCAAAAAGACCCGGGGAGAAGAAGGCAAGCGGCCTATTAAAAAAAGTCTTTGGAGCGAGAAAGGCATAGGAGAGCCGGCTCCGGCACGAGTTGAAGTCTTTTTAGCTGGGCTATATTTTCTTCGGCTTTTCTGGAGCGCTTTTGGGCGAAAAAATGAGTGGCTTCGGAGCCGATGGTCGGTGAAGACTGTAAGCCTATGGCAGCTGTTGAGATTCCCATTCTAACAGGATATGTAAAAATGATCATTTGCCAGCCGGATATAACATAAGTCTTATGATGTCATAGCGCGTATCAAACGACGTGGTTTGGAAAGCATGAAGTTCAAAATTCCGATTGCCTTATCGCTGGCGATTCTTGCGCTATTTGCCGTTAATGCCTGCGCCATCATTGATGGAGGCTCGGGACTGTCCGTGGATCAGCTCATTGATGCCAGCAAAGGCATCTACATTCCTAATAACGGTATGCCCGAAAATCCCCAGGCGTCAAGAAAGCTATGGAGCGAGGAGAGCGGCATCAATTTCACCATGCCCGGAAAGCTATCGGAAAACGGCACTAATCCGCAGGCTTCTCGAAGCTCTGTGAAAACCGGCGAGGCACTGGAATATCAGACAGCAAGTACCTCAAGCTCAAGCCAGGCTAAAGCCGCATCCTCGCCAGAGTCCGCTGTGTCGGCTACGTCGCCTGTGATATCGCCGACCACATCACCTGAATCAATCGTGGCAGGAAACTGGTCATTCCAGCTTAGAGACAGCAAGAACCGATTCCTGGCCCTGACGCTTTTCCAATTCGAGGAATCAGTTTTCGGAACGGGCAATATGAATGATGGCGGCGATACAATGAAGGTCTCAGCTTCCGGCTCAGTTGCCGCAGATAAATTGAGTTTGGATGTGATCTCCTCTGGAACAGTAAACCTTTACCGGCTAAAGCTCAACCTGAGCGGCAGCTCCGCCGCAGGCGAATACAGGGCGTTTTCGACCAACGGCGATCCCTGGACGGGAGTTGTGGAAGGTGCGCTGGCTGCAAAATAAGAAGGAGAGCTATTAATCCGACGATAGAGCCAAATAGAAAGAATTACGGAGTAATGACTATATGAAGCAGCTGACTGCTTATGTCTCCGGCAAGGTCCAGAAGACGGGATACCGTGCCAGGGTCACGGATATCGCCCGAGCTTTAGGCTTTAGAGGATTCGTGGAAAACCTGGACGACGGCAGAGTGAGGATTGTAGCAGAGGGAGACGAAGACAGGCTGAAGTGGTTTGAAGAAGCTATCGATATTAAGAATACCTTAATCCAAGTTTCGACCATCGAAAAAGAGTATTCCACTGCGGTTGGCAATGTCTCTAAGTTCTATAAATTGGTGGACATTGGCGAGACTGATACCAGGTTGGACACAGCTGCCGTTCACCTAAAAGATTTGATCGTTGCCGTTAATAATCTGGGTGACAAGCTGGGCGGCAAGCTGGATATATTGATAGAAAAGCAGGATCAGATGATCGGAAAGCAGGATCAGATGATGGAAAAGCAAGATCAAATGCTAAGTGGCCAAAGAGAGATGATTGATTCGCAGCAGGATCTTCTGGAGGAGGTCAAGGAATCCAGAAAAGATCTAAAAGGCTACCTGGATCAGAGGTTCGAGAAGCTGGAGGACGAGGTAGTCGAGATGAAAGCAGCATTGAGGGAGAAAGGAATTATTTAGCCACGGCTTGACCAAGGTGCCTCCTAAGAAAAAAAATTCTCGTTAATAAGCCTTTTATCTAGTCCTGCATATCTCCCACTTCATGCCATCCCTTTCCATCTATGCTGGCGGCCTGCAGCTTAATAATCCGATCCTGCTGGCGGCAGGCATACTGGGCACCACCGGTGCATCTCTTTGTCGTGCCGCTCGGGCAGGCGCAGGCGGCGTGGTCACCAAATCCGTGGGGTCCTTGCCGCGGGAGGGCCACCCCGGTCCTACCATTGTTCACGTGGACGGCGGCCTTCTCAATGCCATGGGCCTGCCCAATCCCTCCTACAGAGACTTTCAGGACGAGATCGATACGGCGCGCGCCAGCGGCGTGCCCGTCATCGCCAGCATATTCGGCTCTTTTGCGGCAGAGTTTGCCCAGATCGCCCGCAGCCTGAAGGCCGACGCCTTCGAGTTGAACCTTTCCTGCCCCCATGCCGAGAAATACGGCAGCGAGCTGGGCCGCTATCCCGATCTGGTGGAATCAGTCACAGGGGCAGTCAAGGCTGCGTCAAGCGTGCCCGTCTGGGTCAAGCTGACTCCAAACACGGCAGATATCGTCGAGCTGGGCCTGGCTGCGCAGCGGGGTGGGGCCGACGGTGTGGTGGCCATAAACACTCTAAAGGCGATGGCCATTGATATCGAGACAGGTTACCCGATATTGGGCAACTGCTTTGGCGGCCTGTCCGGTCCGGCCGTAAAGCCAGTTGCCGTGCGATGCGTCTACGAGCTGGCCGGCCGCCTGGAGATTCCAGTGATCGGCGTGGGCGGAGTCTCTACCTGGGAGGATGCCGTGGAGATGATCATGGCCGGAGCCTCGGCTGTGCAGGTGGGAACAGCTCTTCTCAGGGGCTACGGCGTCTTTCAGGAGATCACAACCGGCCTGTCCCGCTATCTGGAGAGAAAATCGCTGACACTTGAAGAGCTGTGCGGCCTGGCCGGGAGGAGACGCTCATGAGACCCATAAATACAGTCATAGAAGAAGTGCGCTCGGAGGCTCCTCTTATCAGGACCTTCCGGCTGGATAGAAACCTTGACCCGGCACCAGGGCAGTACGTCATGGTCTGGATAAGAGGCGTGGACGAGATTCCCATGAGCTTTTCGGGCCCTGATACCATAACGGTGCAGTCTGTGGGCGAAGCCTCAGCAGCGCTCTTTAGCTTAAGCGCGGGAAGCACCGTCGGCCTGCGCGGCCCTCTGGGGAACGGCTTTGTCCTGCGTGGCAAGAGGATTCTGCTCATCGGCGGGGGCGTGGGAACGGCACCGCTGGCTTTTTTGGGCGAGCAGGCCAGAGGGGCGGGGATAATGGTCGCCTCCCTGCTCGGCTTTCGATCTGTTGACGACCTCATCTTTCAGGATCGATTTGAGGCTCTGGGAGATACGATTATCACCACTGATGACGGCTCCCTGGGCATAAGGGGGCGCGCTGCCGCCGGGCTAAAAGAGCTAAACTTATTCGATTACGATCAGATCTACCTTTGCGGTCCGGAGATGATGATGTGGGACATAATTTCCAGAACACAGGAGCATGCCGAAAAGACACAGGCCTGCATCAATCGCTACTTCAAGTGCGCGGCAGGCATCTGCGGCTCATGCTGCCTGGACCCAGAAGGCCTCAGGGTCTGTGTGGAAGGGCCGGTGCTCATGGCCGACCGGCTGCTTAAGAGCGAGTTTGGGCGGTACCGGCGCGGGCCGACAGGCGGCAAGGGTCCTTGCCGGGGATGAAATGGGAAAGATCGAGGGGAAAAGAAAGGAGAGTAGGTTGGAAATGATAGTCCGTTTTATGAAAGATGGTATAGTCAGAGGGGGATCGTACAGCATTGAGAATGGCATAATCTCCGGGGGAGAGGAGCTGGGACTGGAGGAAGTATTCCTTCTGCCTCCCTGCCAGCCGACCAAGATCGTTTGCGTGGGCCTGAATTATGTGAAGCATGCCCAGGAGCTGAAGATGCCGCTTCCTGAGGAGCCCATTCTCTTCTTAAAGCCGCCCTCCTCGGTTTTGGACCCGAACGGGCATATCGTCTATCCCTCCTCTAGCGAGCAGGTGGACTACGAAGGCGAGCTGGCTGTGGTTATTGGAAAGCGCTGCAAGAATATTCCGGCAGAAGAGGCGGAGAAGTACATTTTAGGCTACACCTGCTTCAACGATGTGACTGCTCGCGATCTGCAGCGCAAAGACGGCCAGTGGACGCGTGCCAAGAGCTTTGACACCTTTGCCCCATTTGGGCCCTGGATCGCCAAAATCGATCCATCGGACGCGGACATTCAAACGCGCGTCAACGGAAAGGTGGTGCAGGACTCGAACACCTCCGATCTGATATTCGATGTGCCGAAATTGGTGCAGTTCATAAGCGGTGTCATGACTCTTGAGCCGGGCGATGTGATTGCCACTGGCACGCCTCCAGGAGTTGGGCAGCTGCGAAAAGGAGATGCTGTGGAAGTGGATATTGAGGGAATTGGGGTTTTGTGGAATTTTGTTGTGTAGGTGGGAGGAGCTGCCGGTGGGGAGCTGGCAAGGCTCTCTCAAGTCAACGGCGGCGCACCCGCGCGAGAAAACTATGGTAATAATATTTATTGATTGGAATTTGACACCAGAACCTTCTATCATGGAAATTGCCAAAATTACAGGTATTAGGGATATAAGAGGTATCAATGGCAACTGTTGAAGTTCAAAAAGAGGATGTATTGGCGGCTTATGCAGATGAGCAGTATAGGAAACTCCAGAAAGAGAAGAATCAATACATATCCCTTGATGAGTATTGCGCCAAACGTGGCATTTAGATTCTGTTATTGGAAAGCGCTGCAAAAATATTCCTGCAGAAGAGGCGGAGAAGTACATTTTAGGCTACACTAGGCTTCAACGATGTGACTGCCCGCGATCTGCAGCGCAAAGATGGGCAGTGGACGCGTGCCAAGAGCTTTGACACCTTTGCCCCATTTGGGCCCTGGATCGCCAAATCTCAATTGAAAAAGTTTTAAATTTGTTATTATTAATACTATTCCACATATTCGTAATGCCTGTATCCCTGATGGTCTATCCCGGCCAGGGCAAACTCGCTCCTGGGCGGAAGCACGCTCTTTTCCTTCTTCCCTTCGTGAAGCTGCTCGTAATCCTGCAGAGATATCTGCCTTCTCTCCTCCAGCTTCTGCAGCAGGCCTCTCAAGGGCACAGATTCGGCCTGCGGCTGTGCTATGGCCGAGAAGAAGAGGGCCGAGCAGCCGCTGCCGTAGGCTCCGAAGCTCAATCGTTCTCCTGCGTGGATCTTCTGCATCTCCAAGAGGCTGGCCAGTCCCAGGTAGATCGATCCGGTATAGATGTTTCCGATTTGGCGGGAGAGCGTGGCCGTATCCCCGACCTTGGCCTGGAATGCCTGCAAGAATTGCTTTGACTTTGCAAAGCGCCGGGCGTAGTCTGCCTCTGCCGCCTGATATTTCTCAATATCGTCATACTCCTCGGCTTTCGGCTCGCTGCCTAGCTCCTGCTCGATCTCCTTCCACCTGCGGCTTTGTCTCCAGTCGTGCCTGAAGATTGCAGCCGAGGCGTATTCGACCATCCTGGGATAGGGAATATGAAAGAGAAGATGATCTATGAAATCGGTTACGCACTCGCCCGCGCCGGGAGTTATGGCCCCCGATCGCTTCGCCCTGGCGGCAAATGAATCGAAGGCTCCTCGCATGGCATCCAGATAGCACTGGTTGCTGTGCTTTCCGTTTACAACTGCGGTTGTGCAGCCCATGGGCCGGAAGAAGTCGTTCTCGTCCCTGGTGAAGGAGCCGTAGATCTGCTCAAAGGCCAGCAGCCGGGGATTCTTTTTTACCAGCAGGGCGACGCTGCCCGCTCCCTGCGTGTACTCGCCTGCAGAGGCAAGCGGGTACTTGGCCACATCCGAGGCGATGACAATGCCCACCTTGCCTTCCTCTTCCGCCGCCGCCCAGTAGCTGAGGCTCTCCAGGGCAAAGGTTGTGCCGATGCAGGCTGCCTTGAACTCAACAGTACTGCATTCCTGGAAGGAGCCCTTTCCGTAGATCTTCTCCAGCATGCCGATTACATAGGTTCCCATGGCCTTGGCCTCGTCCAGGGCCGACTCCGTTCCAACATAGATTTTGCCGATCTCTTCCGGACGAATGCCTGCTCGCCGCATCAGATCCAAAAGAGACATGGCCGCCATGCTGGCCGCATCCTCATGCGCATCGGGAACGGCCATGCGTTCGATGCCGATTCCCTTGATCAACTTGCCAGGATCAATGCCTCGATTGGTGGAGAACTCTCCTGCCAGGGGAAGAAAGAGCCTGGGCACATAAACTGATAGATCATCGATTCCCACGGCCTGTCCCATGCCGGGTGGCAGAACCTCAATATTATTTCAGGTTTTTGCTTACCTCCTTCGGAAAATATATCAATGAGAAACGCCTACTATAGTTTAGAATTATAGGAGTGATGAATATATGTCAAACGGAGATGTATACAAAATAATAGAACTGGTCGGAACATCCACAACGAGCTGGGAAGAAGCAGTCAAGACCGTTGTTGACAGGGCCACCAAAAGCCTGAGAGACCTTCGCATTGCTGAGGTCAAGGAGCTGGATGTCCGTCTGGAGAATGGGAAGATCGCAGAATACAGGGCTAAGGTAAGGCTCTCCTTCAAGTACGAGGGCGAAGATTAGATCTCGCCCAATATCGATTTTTCTAATCGAAGCTTGATCTCGAAGAGCTTGGGCCACAGCTTTCCCGTTACAAAGAGCCTATCTTCTTTCCCGTCGTATGCAATGCCGTTCAGAACATCTACTTTGCTGCCCTGAATATCGCCTTCCTGCAAGATCCCCTGCAAATTTATTTTGCATTTGACCTCGCCGCTCTCAGGAGATATTATAACTATCCAGTTTGTAGGCCAGACATTGGCATAGATCTGCCCTTTGATATACTCCAGCTCATTTAGACCCTTAAGCGGCGTGCCGTTGGCTGTGACCAAAATCCGACCCTTTTCCGCAAAGCTCTCCGGATCAAGAATATGCAGGACGTCTGTGCCATCGCTCATGATCAGGCTCTTATTGTCTGAGGTTATGCCCCAGCCTTCCGTCTGGTAGCTGAAGTTGCCGATCTCTGTCAGATTCTCTTTGCCGTAGACCAGACCCAGGCCAGATTGCCAGGTAAGCTGAATGATCCTGTCTTTCCAGATGGCCACGCCCTCCCCGAATAGGTTGTTCTCCAGGCGCGTCTGCTTTAGAACGCGGCCAGTTTCCAGATCGACGCGGCGCAGCGATGATCGCCCGTACAGCCCGGTTCCTTCGTAAAGCGCTCCTCCGTCATATACCAGGCCCTGAGTGAATGCAAGGCTGCTGTGGGGATAGACATTGACGATTTGGTAGCCGAGGACGGGGATCGCATCCTCCTCAACTAAATGAGAGCTGCCCTGCGCGGTGAAGAGCACAGCTGCCAAGATCAGAGCCGCCTGGATGGCCAGGAGAATGAACTGTTGCGAGCTGGATTTTTTCATCATGCAATCAAAAGATTCTATTGGACGGTGGCTTTTAAAAATTTTCCGCTATGATTTAGGAGGATATGAGAAAGAAAGACATAAATGCCAAGAATAGTATTATGATGTCAAACGATGAGGATTCCCGCTTAATGGAAACGAAATCATGCAAAATATCCTTGATAATGGCCGATATCACAACGCTCAAGGTCGACGCCATCGTCAACGCTGCTGACAACCTGCTACTGGGCGGCGGGGGCGTGGACGGGGCCATCCACATTGCCGCGGGACCGCAGCTTCTGGAAGAATGCCGCTGCATCGGCGGCTGCCCGACGGGTGAGGCACGTATCACCAGAGGCTACCGGCTTGCTGCAAGATGGATCATTCATACCGTAGGGCCCATCTGGCGAGGCGGTGATAATGGCGAAGACGATCTACTGGCCTGCTGCTACAGGAACTCTCTTGCCCTGGCAGAGCAGCACGACATAAAGAGCATAGCTTTTCCGGCCATCAGCGCCGGAGTTTATGGTTTTCCCATGGAGCGGGCTTGCCGCATTGCTCTCGGGGAGATGAGCGCATTCCTGGATAAAAGCGGCGGAATTGATGTCATCGCCGTCTGCTTTAGTGATAAAGCCTACCAGTGCTACCAAGATACCTTACGAGAGCTTTAAATCTATCTTGCTCTATGCTCTATTTGCTCTTTTGGCCGGCCTTTCTGTCCATCAGGCATTTGGGTCAGCTTACAAAGTATATGCCTATTGCCACCATACCGAAAGAGATTCCTTTTTGTTTTAAAGAACACCAATCCGTTTTTTCGTTCATCACTTTTGCCAGCTTTGGCATGAGAACTCCCAAACCCAGAATGAGGAGCACAGTCATGATGGGCTGAAGTGCTTCTACGCTTGATACAAGGGTAACCGATCCGATGGCATAAGCGAAGAGTGAGAAGATGATCCCCAGGAATTGGAAGGTCTCCTCTGAGATCAAAGTTCCCACGGCCAAGCCGCCTTGACTAAAAAAGCTCTTGACCTCGCTGCGAATGGATGAAATGCCCAGGAGGGGCAATATCACCATCAAACTGCCCAGGGACGACCAGATGTAGAGGTCCCACTCATCGATGGAGATGAGTAGATACTTGAGGGAAAGATAATAGACGGCTGTTAAGACCCAGTACGACAGGAACGGCTTGATAGCAGGAGATAGAGCACTTAGAAATGGCTTGCTGTTTAAGCTATTGTTATTAGATCTATTACTGTATAAACCAATGCAATCCGACCCATTTCTTTTGTAGGATACAAGCAAAGTGCCAACGAGAAGCAATAGCCCTCCGACGCAATGTTTAGGCTCCATAACCTCTCCTAAAAGGAGGACTGAGCCTATGAATACAAATAAAGGATACACGTATTCCAGAGCAGTAACTTTAGAAATTTCTTCAAGTTTTATGGCCTTCATGTAAGAAAAGCAGGGAAATACCTGTAAGCTTCCGAAGAGAAGAGCAATGAGGGATTGCGGATATACAAAGTCCGCGCCTGCTATCAAAAACACCGGGATGGTAAAGAGTTGCGAAGCTAATACCTGGCATACAATGTACGCATTGGAATCGTCTGTGTAGCTGCTGAGCAGAAACTTATCCAGTAATCCTGCGACAGAGAAAAATATCGTTCCTAAGAATGCGAATGTCAACCATTCCAATTCGAATCCCTCCTGTTGAGATTACACTTTTTTTGATATGAGTAAGGATACCATTCGCGGTCAGCAACTGTAACTGTTTCAATCAATTTAATATCAATGTCATACTAGTTATACTTATCCAATTTTCCAATTATGAGACATCATAGATTAATAATTTTTTTATAAAATTTGGATATTACTAACATTTTTTCGATTAACATGAGATTATTACAGAAAATAAATCAAACTAGTTTTACAAAAAGTTCTTAGTTCCCCTATTTGAATTATATATTCTTATTAAATCTAGAATATCGTCCATATCCAGATAAGCAGGGCTTCTATGATATGTTTTCTTTTTATGGTAAGGAAAACTTCCAAATCACATTCCCCCCGCGCGTTCCTCGATTTTATACCCTCTGGAGGTAAAAGGATCTCATGGACTTCAGGCGGCATCCTTCGATCCCTCTATGCAGCAGAGCCTTCCAAATCATCGTGGGCTCATTTGCATATGATGACACGATCCTTAAACGACCATCTTGAGCGAAATGGCAGAAGGCAGCAAAATAGCAAACATGAAAAAAATGAATCCGTAGAGGTGATGTTAGGATCTATCTGATCTTTGCCTCTACCATCTCTTCCCTTAGCTTGCACAGGTTCTCTGCGCCGCGTACATAGAACCAGTAATGCACAGCTACCAGCAGACCCCATCCAACCGGGGAGTAGTACATTGCCCAGGCAGGAGTAATCGTGATCGTGCCCATCATGTTTAGGACCAGCCAAATAATATTCACTACCAGGTAAATTGCTATGTGAAGCTGGAACAGTCTCATCTGGTCTGAGATGTGAGCCTCTCTAAAGAGCCTTTTGTATTCATCTATCGTACTCGTCATTTCTTTCACCTATCCCAAATTATACAATCATATTATTATGATCTTAAACGATTTAAAGTTAATGTAGCTGTTGGATTTTATTTCTAGATTAATGCAATTTTTTTAGTGCTGCGGCATCCGTGCCATCTTTTGTTCCGGCGAGGGATCATGCGGGGGACTTCATTTTGGTAAGCGACGTAATCCTCGCCGAAAGAAGCGAGAAGCCTGCTCTCCCAATGAAGCGAGCCCAGGAATAGGTAAACAGAGGCTATGAGGTAAACCAACAATAGGTTCTCGGTCATAATGGGTGTGGTCCAGATGAGGATTAGGCCGGACAGCAGGAAAGGATCACGAATCCAGCAATAGATTCCTTTTATATCCAGCGCAAATGCATCAGGACCTTGAGGTTCGGCAAGCTGGGCGCGAATCAGGAATCGGTGAGGCGCATCCAGGAAAGCCCTCAGAGTGGCAATTCCCATGAGTAGCTGGACCAGAAAAAAAAGCCAGACCCATGGATGGGGAACAGCATATAGCACCGGTCCGGGAGACTGGATTAGCATTGCTGCAAGAGGAAGGATAGTAATAACTGCAATAGTGCTGAAGATCACAGGGTACCAGGGGTCCACCTTGGAGCCGAAGTACCTTCTCGCCATCTTCTTTGCTGGCAGGCTGACCAGAAGACTGTGCAAGGCTGCAAAGCCGACAAGATAAAGAGCCAGATAGAGGGAAAAGTAATCCAAAGCCAGAACCTCATATATAATATTGTTCATTCTGTTATTAGTCAATTATGGCTTGCTTAATATCCAGCACAGTTCAATCCGGACCAAGCGTATCGCTTACCAATGGCCTGCAAGAATGCGAGACATGCACCTCGGAGATATGTGTAACGTGAACTTTGCAGGAAAGCCGGATCAATGCCTTCTGGGATAATGGGGAAGCTAAGATCTCCAATAAGGCCATGAGACCCTGCAGAGTCTGACTTTTGCCGCCCATGATATTGACCACGACCTCCATTTCCTCCAGCTTACGATTCTTTACATGAGATGATTTGATTAAGCTATTGGTAAGTCGCCGTGGCGGTAGTAGAAACATGTTATTTTGCGCCCGGCCTTGTCAAATTCGCATAAATCGCCACTCACCATTTGATGCTGTAGAAATTATAATTATGAAGACTATTTTAAATTTGACAGTTCATTAGGAAATATATAATCATAATTTAGTTAAGAAAGATTTATATCTACAGAATACGACTAAAATACAGTGCCAAAAAGGCATTTGAATATCCATTACAATTTACAATCAGAAAATAAGATGTAATATTGGTACAAATGCCTTTTTAACTGCAAATATAGTAAGGCGATTTAAAATGGTTGATGAAAAATCGGGTAAATCCGTTCAGACCGCAGAGCAAGCTCTGTATTATCCACCTCGTGATCTAGTCGAAAACTCCAATGTCATGTCCTGGATGAAGGCAAAGGGCCTGAAATCAGAGAGCGAGATGCGGCAATGGTGCTCCAAGAACTACATTCAGTTCTGGGACGAGATGGCCCACACCTATGCAGGCTGGTTCGAGCCCTACAAGCAAACATTGCAGTGGAAAGCCCCCTTTGCCAAGTGGTTTATGGGCGGCAAGATCAATGTGGCTTATAATGCCGTAGACAGGCATGCCAAGTCCTGGCGGCGCAACAAGCTGGCTTACATCTTCGTGGGCGAGCCGGTAGGCGATGTGCGCAAGATCACCTATTTCGAGCTGTTCCGAGAGGTCAACAGATTCGCCAACGCTCTCAAGGCCGAAGGAGTCAAAAAGGGCGACCGCGTGGGAATTTATCTGCCCATGATCCCGGAGCTGCCCGTGGCCATGCTCGCTTGTGCGAAACTGGGCGCCATTCATGTAGTAGTATTCTCCGGATTTTCCGCAGTAGCTATGCGTGACCGACTGGAGGACTGCCAGCCAAAGATTCTGATAACCTGCGACGGGTCCTATCGCCGGGGCAAGCCCATTGCCACCAAGCCCCAGGCCGATGAGGCAATTGCCGGACTCAAGTGCATCGAGAAGGTAGTAGTGGTAAAGAGGAACGGCCAGGAGACGCCCATGACAGCAGGCCGCGATGTCTGGTGGAATGAGTTTGTGGCAGGCCAGTCCGGCTCTTGTGATACTCTGCCAATGGACGCCGCCGATCCGCTCTTCATCCTTTACACTGCCGGAGCTGCCGGAAAGCCGCGCGGCATAGTGCATACCCACGCTGGCACGAGTGTCGGCCCGGCGTTCACCACGTCCTGGGTCTTCGATATCAAGGATACTGATGTATACTGGTGCACAGCCGATATCGGATGGATAACCGGCCACTCTTACATCGCCTACGGGCCGCTGTGCCTGGGCGCTACCAGCATCATGTACGAGGGATCGCCCGATTATCCCGACTTCGGCCGCTGGTTTAAGATCATAGAGGACTACGGAGTCTCCGTTATCTACACCGCACCTACCGCCATCAGGATGTTCATGAACGAAGGCCCCTCCTGGCCCCAGAAGTACGACCTATCCACAGTTCGGCTCATGGGATCGGTAGGCGAGGCCATGAACCCTGATGCCTTTGTATGGTGGAGGAAATACGTGGGCGGCGGATTTGCGCCTATCATGGATACCTGGTTCCAGAGCGAGACCGGCTCTCAAGTCATAGCTCCTCTGCCCATAACCCCGCTCAAGCCCGGCTCGCCCAGCTTCGCTCTGCCCGGCTACAACGTCGAGGTAGTGGATGACAACGGCGCAGCCGTGTCCGTGGGCAGCACGGGCAGCATACTCATAACAACACCATGGCCTTCCATGCTCCGCGAGGTCTACAAGAACCCGGCTGGATACAACGAGACCTACTGGGCCGTTTTTCCTGGCAAGTATTTCTCTGGAGACAAGGCCCGCGTGGATGGGGACGGATACATCTGGGCTCTGGGAAGAGGAGATGATGTCCTCAAGGTAGCAGGCCACAGGATATCCAATGCCGAGGTTGAGGCATCAGCCGAGAAGCATCCCTCCGTTGCCGCGGCGGCAGTCGTGGGCAAGCCGGACAAGGTGAAGGGCGAGAGCATTGTGGTCTTCGCCGTCTTGAAGCCCGAGGCAAATCCAAACGCCGCATTAGAGAAAGATATCAAGAACTTTGTGCGAAAGACCCTTGGCCCCATCGCCATTCCCTCGGATGTCGTCTTTGTGGCGGACATTCCCAGGAACAAGGCAGGAAAGCCCGTCAGGCCGCTGATCAAGGCAAAGGCAATGGGAGAGGCTCTGGGAGACACATCGGCAGTCGTCAATCCCAAGGCGCTTGACGCCATACCGCTCGTTGTTAAGAAATAGAGCGGGATCTACTTTTTTTATTTTTTTATTATTTTGAGGTGAGTTCCATCGCACAACGGCTTTTTTCCTGAGCCGCCGCATCTGCACAGGGCATAAGGAATTTATAATTTGAGCATCCAATAATGAAGGAATCAGAGTCTTTATAGGGGTCAGGATTATGGGATTTATCGGTGAGTTTAAGGAGTTCGCCATAAAGGGCAATGTCCTGGACATGGCGGTAGGCATCATTATTGGCGCAGCCTTCGGCAGCATTGTCAATTCGCTGGTTAAAGACGTCATCATGCCACCCGTCGGCATGATCATGGGCGGCATAAACTTTGCCGACCTGTTCATAGCCCTGGATGGGAAGACCTACGCCTCCCTGGCAGCAGCTCAGGCGGCTGCAGCACCCACCATCAATTACGGTCTGTTCATAAATGCCATCATCAACTTCCTCATAGTCGCTCTGGCCATATTCGTGCTCATCCGCCAGGTAAATGCAGCCAAGAAAAAGCCGGCACCTCCCGAGCCCAATAGCAAGGAGTGCCCATTCTGCAAGGAGAGCATTCCCAAAGCGGCTGTCAAGTGCTCGCACTGCACATCTGATTTGAAGTGATTCAATTTTTTTTATATATCAATGGTTTTGCAGATTAATAGGTATATGGATCGTAACCTTTTTAAATACTTATAAAGATTCTGCTTAGATACTGAGTCAAGGACCAGAGATAAATAATGGTCAATTGGCGGCTATTACATGCCATCGTCTGAATTGACGCTATGATAAGAGGAGGTGGCAGGATAGCTGGAGCTTTATATGTTTTTTTAATTATCATCTAATAATACATCATTCCTGCAAAATAACTAAACCACTAAGGCACAGATTTGCGGATGCGCAGAATTCTTTGTATTTATTATATGGTATTATTAATAAACTATGTGGGGATTAAAGAAATGATGAAGGCACTGGTGACAGGCGGAGCGGGCTTTATCGGCTCCAACTTGGTAGAGGCAATTGTTGACAAGTACGAGGTAACTGTTCTGGATAACTTTCATACGGGAAGCATGAGCAACCTGGACCTCATTTCTAAAGACGTTACAGTGATCAAGGGCTCCTGCAACGACTGCCTGGCCTTTAACCAGAGCCCTGATGTGATTTATCACCTTGGTATACCATCGTCATCGCCCATGTACAAGAGCAATCCGCTGCTCGTAGGCGAAGCCATAAACGGCATGATCGCCGTAATGGAGCTGGCCAAAAGGAGCGGCACCAGAAAGGTGGTCTTCGCTTCCTCCTCATCGCTTTACAACGGCATTCCTACGCCGCATAGAGAGGACGCCTCCATTCTGGTCACGGATTACTACACAGAGGCCCGGCTTGGCATTGAGCGGGTGGCAGAGCTGTATAACAAGCTCTACGGCATAAACTATGCTGCTCTTCGCTTCTTCTCCGTCTACGGGCCTCACGAGAAGGCCAAGGCATCCTATGCCAATATGATCACACAGTTCCTGTGGACCATGCAGGCGGGAAATGCGCCTGTGATCTACGGGGATGGGACGCAGACGCGCGATTTCACCTTCGTTCGAGATGTGACTGAGGCCATGGTCATGGCTGCCTGGAGGGGCACGGGCGTATTTAACGTCGGCACGGGAAAATCCTACAGCTTCAACCACGTGGTCGATCTGCTTAATGAAAAGCTGGGGACGAACTGGAAGCCGGAGTATAAGGAAAACCCGATCAGAAATTATGTAAAGGACACACAGGCGGATACGAGCAAGATGAAGGCGCTGGGGTTTGAGGCAAAGTGGTCTCTGGAAGAGGGGATAGAAGAGACCATGAAGCACGGATAAGCTGTTAATGGCAGTTGAAATGGAATTGATCGATACGAAGGCAATAGAGATATATATTAATCAAAATCATTTGGTGTAAAGGATGATCAACTGATGATCAGATTAACAGCCTACGTATCTGGCAGAGTTCAGAGGACAGGCTACAGGGCAAAGGTAGTCTCCCTGGCAAAGGAAATGGATCTAGTGGGCTTTGTGCAGAACCGTCCTGACGGCCAGGTACTGGTGATCGCAGAGGGAGAGAATAAGGATGACCTGGAGAGGCTCGCCTCTGCCATTCAAATCAAGAATGCCCTCATTGATGTGAAGAGCATCAGTGCTGAATACTCCCATGGGTCAGGAGAGTACTCAATCTTTCGGAAGATCACAGGTCCTGAGGAAGTTGGAGAGCGTCTTGATGACGGCATCGAGATACTGAAGGAACTTGTTGTCGGTATCAATAAACTGGTTATCGGTGTTAACAACCTGGATGCAGGTATTAAAAAACTGGATGTTGGTGTTAACAATCTGGATGCAGGTATTAAAAAACTGGATGTTGGTGTTAACAATCTGGATGGCGGTATCAAAAAACTGGATACCGGTATCAACAACCTCGCCATCATCACCAAGGATGGCTTTGAGAATCAGAGCGGCAAGATGGATCAGATTCTGGACAAGCAGGACGAGACCATCGAAGAGATTCAGGGTCTCCGAGAGGATACGATGAGACGCAGCGACGCGAAACTGTCCAGGATTGAAAAAGATATTCGCACAATTAAAAACAAGGTGGGAATCAGGTAATATTTGTCGTGGTTATTGACATTTGCTCCGCTCTTTTTTCAGGTCGCCACGAGTCGGCCTTCGGGCCGCCCTCATGGGCGTCGCTCAAGGCCGTCTACCGTTCATCCTGTTATATTCTCCGGGGGCCGGACGCGAAACGAAAGGCTTTTAAATCACTACTGAAATTAAGATAGCAGGTAAGAAATCAGCTGCCTGTTGACGGCTATGTCGGTCATCGTCTGAATTGAGGCTATGATAAGAGGGGATGACTGGATAGCCGGGGCTATAGATGTTCCTTTTTTGATATAATTATCATTATCAATTGCCAAGGCAATGAGTCTGAGCATACGTGAGCACGAGTTTACTGCTTTCACCACAAAGACACAGAACGCACAAAGATGAAGAACCAATTCGAAAAACCACGTTTTATTATCAGGCCACTGTAATTAACCAGAAAGACGCACAAGAATCTTTCCCGTTATAATAATCATAAAAAAGTACCCGACCTAAGGTGCCGTATGAAGCGTATATTTATCATAGCTTTAATATCGCTGCTTGCGCTTTGTCCCTTAGTTTTATCTCAAGGATATTTATCCAGTGATTGGCTTAAAATAGGAGACGATTTTACTAAAATAAAATCCTATGACCAGGCAATCAAAGCCTATAATAAATCTATCGAGCTAGATCCGAATTTTGCAGCGGCATGGAACGGCAGGGGTTATGTGCTCCAGGATATGGGATTGTATAATGATTCCGTTAGAGCTTACGAAAAAGCCATCGAGCTGAATCCGGAATATATAGAGGCATACAGCAACCTGGGCAATGTGCTCCAGGAATTGGGTTTGTACAATGATTCCATCAAAGCCTATGAAAAAGTCATCGAGCTGGAGCCGGGATCTGCAACGGCATGGAACAGCCTCGGAAATGTTCTGCAAAATCAAGGATTGTTTGACAAGTCCGGCAAAGCCTATGACAGAGCCATCGAGATGGACCCGGGTTTTGCCCAGGCCTGGGACGGCAGAGGCAATGCGCTTCAAACCCTGAAAAAGCACAATGATTCGATCAAGGCGTATGATAAAGCCATCGAATTAGACCCGAGATTTGCCATGGCCTGGTATGACAAAGGCAATGGTCTGGAGCGCATGGGAATGTACAATGAATCCCTGCAAGCTTATGAAAAAGCCATCCGGCTGGAGCGGGAGCTGGCAGTGGCATGGATTGGCAAAGGCAATGTGCTGAGCAAGCTTGGAAAGCACTCTGAGGCGGCCAGTGCATACGATAAAGCTATTATAGTATTTGCAAAATATCCCAAGCACAAAGATAATATTAACAATCCGAAAGATGCGAGTGCATGGATTATAAAGGGGCTTGTTTATGAAAGATCAGGTGACTATAATAGATCTCTCGAATTATATAACCAATCAATAGAAATAGACCCAGAGATTGCGCTGGCCTGGAACAAGAAGGGCGATATACTCGGGATGCTGGGCAACAACGAAGAGGCCGGTAAGTGCTATGAAAACGCGATCGATATAAATCCGGAATATGTAACGGCCTGGAAAAATGAGGGAAATAACCGCTATCTTCTGGGCAGATACAATGAATCATTTGCAGCGTATGATAGAGCCTTCGAATTAGATCCAACGGATGCGAGCATATGGATCAAGAAGGGTGAAATTCTGGAAGACTTAGGCAATTACACGGAATCAATTAACGCCTATAACAGAGCTATCAAGATAAATCCAAATTATGCAAGCAATGCAAAGTATAGCAAAGACCCAATAGATCCAAATGCATGGGTTAAGAAAGGCCAGACTCTTTACAAACAGGGGAAGATCAACGAGTCGCTCAGGGCCTATGATAGAGCAATAGAATTGAATCAGAAGGACGCAAACAACTGGGCAGCCAAAGGAAGAGCGCTGAATAGTCAGCACAAATATAATGATTCGCTTAAGGCTTTTGAGAATGCCATCAATCTCAAACCAGGTGAACCAAGCTACTGGATTAGCAAGGCCGATGTACTATCAAGTCTGGGACAAAAGAACGAATCGCTTCAGGCCTATAACAATGCGATACAATTGAATCCCAAGGATGCAAACAACTGGGCGGCCAAAGGGAGAGCTCTCAATAGTCAACGAAAATATAACGAATCGCTCAAAAATTTTGAGAAAGCCATTGACCTGAATCCCAAGGAACCGAGCTACTGGATTGGCAAAGCAGATCCTCTCGCTAGCCTGGGACGCAAAAACGATTCACTTCAGGCCTATGACAGGGCAATCGAACTCAATCCCAAAGACGCAAACAACTGGGCAGCCAAAGGAAGGGCTCTTAATAGTCAAAGGAAATATAACGATTCGCTCAACTCTTTTGACCAAGCCATAGAACTCAATTCCAAAGAACCTAGCTACTGGATTGGCAAGGCCGGTGTCCTCGCCAGCCTGGGACGCAAAAACGAATCGCTTCAAGCCTATGACCGTGCAATCGAACTCAATCCCAAGGATGCAAACAACTGGGCGGCCAAAGGCAGAGCTCTAAATAGTCAGAGAATATTTAATGAATCGCTCGATGCTTTTAATAAAGCGATTGAATTGAATCCCAAGGAACCAAGCTACTGGATTAGCAAAGCAGATCCACTCGTCAGTCTGGGACGCAAAAACGAATCAATTCAGGCCTATGACAACGCAATACAACTCAATCCAAAAGACGCTAACAACTGGGCGGCCAAAGGAAGAGCTCTCAATAGTCAGGCCAAATACAACGAGTCGCTCAACGCTTTTGAGAAAGCAATCGAATTGAACCCCAAGGAATCGAGCTATTGGAATTCCAAGGCTGGAGCACTCGCCAGTCTTG
>JBAQXX010000058.1:0-40814 GCA_049299735.1 Methanothrix sp.
CGGTTTGCATCATGATGGATATCAATGAGGATTGGGTAACTGGTAATAGGTATTTATCCTTAGAGGTGTGAGTAGAATCTGGATACAGGGCCACTGTGAATTTTACAGCAATTGCGGCACGCTACCACTTGCAATCACAAAGATATTATCAATTCTTGTTACTTTTACATAAGTAATATTACAATAATTTAAATACTTAATGCATAGTATGCGCATGGTGAGATAATTGCCCGCAGACGCTATTGAACCGTTATATACCACTGAGCATGCTAACGATATAATTCCTCTGTTTGACGAATATGAGATGGAATTGAGGTCTCCAATGGGGCTTATATTTGGGACAGTCAACATTGAATTCCGCTGGGAACCAATTAAATCTCTACATTTTGAACTAAAGCCTGCCGCCGGGACAAATATTTTTCAACTCGATGCTTTAGTAGGCCAAGATGCAGTGCTCAACATTCCTGCAAACCCGCCAATCAGTCTAGATGTGAGAATAAATAGACATGGTGTAGAACTGAATGCTGGAAGTATGCCTATAGGTAAGCTCGGCGGCTTGACTTTTGCAACAAGGTTTGATGAAGAGATTTTCTGTGATGAATTGAAGTTTCATATCGCGAATTTGCATGAATACTTCGGGGAGAGGATCACTTATCCTTCACAAAGTTCGGCGGCTCGTCGCATAGCCTTAAGCGATGATAATTGGGCAATCACTATTGATGGAGTTGAAAACCTAAAGGAGTTACTTAATGAATTAGGCCGTGAAGGGGGATACGGAATTACTCATGTGGGCGTACTAAGAAAGAGAAATAATCAGCCCTTTAAAGTTGCGGAGGCATTAGAACAGATAAAACAGCTTGGATTCTTTCTATCCTTTGTCGAAGGAAGATGGTGTCACCCGAAATTTCTGATCGGAATGCGAAATGGAGAAATTGTTTTTAGAGATCTTTCCGCAAGAGGCCGAATCACTCAATGGGATCACAATTGGAGATGGAGTCCATCGAAGGCGAATGATCTTGATATAGCCTATAAAGGTTTCGTTTCGAAGTGGAATGATCCCAACTTAAAAGAAACAATTGTAATGATCCTCGAATTTTATATAAGAGCTAATATATATCATGTGGTGGAATTATCCGTATTTGACTCATTTACCGCGATGGATCGCATAGCTTCGATGTATTCCTTAGAAAATGTGAGGGTAGCATCCGAAAGAATACGTCAAGCATTGGAAAGAGCAGGGCTGGATACACAGAGGCCAGAGAGAAAACTTTGTACATTCTATGAAGATTTCTATACACGACATTGCCCTAGAAAAACAGCAGATGGTGCTACCATACTCACGGACTTCCGTCATGGAGTGGACCATGGTAATAAGGCTATAGTTCCTGGTGATATCAAGAATAGGCCAAAGTTGGATGATGATGGTGATGCGAGCAATCCTCTTCTACCATTCCCTCTCAGGATAGCTGCACAGGAATTTGGACTCTGGTGTGTAGAGATGTCCCTTCTATATCTTATTAGATACAATGGTCGTTACAGTGATAGAATTACTAAAGCGCAAGACATCCCAATACGATGGTCTAGGTCATTTGCCACCTAAAGCTCAACAGCCATCGCCAAGGCCATGCAGGCCATTCAGAGGCTAAAAGAAATAACTGCGACTTGATCTATTCCATCTCAACTATTTTTGCACCCAAACCCGTCGCCACCACAAAGCTTATTTTGCGATTTACAGTTCACCCCCATGGTGACATACAGCTCAAAGCTTATGAATTCTCTTCTCGAACTATCCCCACATTTATATCAAAAGAGCATCCAATAGCATCTTCGTGAATAATGAAGACCTGCTGGAAAGGATAATCATAAATCCAAAAGTGATGGTAGGCAAACCCGTCATCAGGGGCACAAGACTTACGGTGGAGTATATCCTGGGACTCCTTGCTCACGGCTGCACCATGGAGAAGACCCTGGAAAAGTATCCCGGCCTGGAGAAAGATGACATTTATGCCTGTCTTCTCTTTGCATTCAAGACCCTTCAAGACTCTTCTTTCATTCCCCTCGCTGCCGAGGCCGTTTAGAGGCGATTTCTGGTTGACGAGTGCGTAGGCCCTTCTGTCATGCTCCGGCTTCGCGAGAATATGGTCTTTCGAATGAAAATGCCTCATTGCGGCATTATACTGCTTCGCGGCGCATACTGCGGTCCATCTAAAAGGATCGCTCTGATGAAAAAAGTCCTCTCACACCCGGAATCGGACATATCAGGCCGCTTCGTCGTGGTAATAGAGGCTGCGATCAGGATCTCAGGAGCTATCACAGATTAGAATGATTTTTTACGGTAGAAAAACGCCAGCATATGAAGATCAAGCAGCTCAAAACCTGATCTCCTAGGCAGAGATTGTTGACGGCCTGAAGATAGTGGTGCAGAAGATGGGCAGCGCCGACATCGAGGAGCTTCTCAAGACGGCAGCCCTTCTGGCAGAGCAGGACTGCGTCGCCATTTTAGGCAGCGAAACCGGCAAGCTCGTCGCAGCCGTGGGCCAGTCTGGCCTGGCGAAAGGCATCAAGGCGGGCAGCATCATCCGCGCCGCTGCGCGGGCCCTGGGCGGAGGCGGAGGAGGGCGGCCTGAGCTGGCGCAGGGCGGTGGGCCCAACGTCGAGAAGCTGGACGAGGCCCTGGCAGCGGGAAGAGAGGCGATGAGGGCTGGTTGAAGAGCCCAATTGCTTTTTTCCCATGGTGCAAAAAAATTGCTCAAGCCGTCTGCCGCAAATCAAATTACCCGGCCGGAATGGACGTTATCGCCAGCCGGCCGGCGCGATATTTCTCCATGATCTCGTCGATATGCCAAGAGGTCTCCGGCAATAGGGACGTTGCCTTATCTGCGATTCGGATTAATCAGAACTGAATACAGTAAATACTACATATTAATACAAAATAGAGGGAACAAAACGTTAATAACAGATTTTATAGCTAACGGAACGTTATTACACAATTTAATGGCCATAAGTCTGATATTTGGGACATTCAAGAACCGTTCGTTCGGTCATATCCTTTTCTATCGTTCCTGACAGGGTGATGCTCAGAGAATGTCACAAGCGATCGAATCTCCGGACATTCTCGAAGATTAAAGTTGCGAGGTATAAAGGTATGAAAACGAAAATTGCATTGGCCGTTATGGCACTGGCTGTGGTCTGCCTTTCCCTGGCACCGGCCGTGGCCGCTCCATTCGATTCGAACAACAAAGATCGATGCAATGCCACCTTCCAGAAAGGCGGTTTTGACGATTCTCATGACTGGATGCTCCTGGTAGATGATGCCACCAGGGAAAATTTCGATAACATGACATTAAACCAGATCAAAAAGCTGCATGAAGAGAAGAATGCACAGCTTAACAACATGACCTTCGCTCAGATTGACGAGCTTCGCCAAAAGCAGATGGACAAGCTCGGCAACATGACTTTAGCCCAGATCAAGAAGATGGGCGATGGAATGATGGACCATAAAATGAGGGGTATGAACGACCAGGGACCGATGGGCAAGGGCATGGATAACGGCCAGGCAGGAAATGGACGTGAAGCCGGAAACCAGCAGCGAGGCGGAAGATAGGCAATAGCGAAATGCAGAGTATTGCAGCCAGCAAACGCGATCAGGGTGGCCTGCCAACTGGCATGGCCATCTAGCCAACATCTAATTTTTGGCAATCATGAGTATAAAGACTAAGGTGCTTTTGCTGGCTCTGGCGGTTTTGGCCATGCTGCCAGAAATCTTGGCGCATGTTGTAGCTATAAAAAGGTAGATCTCTTCTCACCAGGACTCCTGGACAACCTATATCAATTCTCATGGCCTCAAACAAAGCCATGCGCATTAGCGAGCAACAGTATAGCGATTACATCGGCCCATACAGAAATGTCCTCTACCTCTGCCACAGGAACGCCGATCCCGACGCCATCGGTTGCAGCTTTGCTCTGAGCCGGGCATTCGGTGGCACAATCGGCGCGGTAGACGATATGAGCCGCACAGGCGTCTCCCTTGCCAATATCATTGGAGCTCGCGTCCGGATAAACCCACCTGTGGAAGACTACGATCTGGTGGTGGTAGTAGACACATCAGTAGGGACGCAACTGGGCGACAGGCTGCCGGCCAACTATGCCCTGGTGGACCATCACCTGGACGAAGGACTGCTGGAAGGCGCCCGATTCTACATACAAAAGCCAGCCAAGTCCACCGCCGAGATCGTCTGGACTATCCTAAAGGAAAACGATAAGAAGATCGACCGAAAAGCAGCCCTGGGACTTCTGTCAGGCATGATCGCCGATACCGGACGCTTCAAGCGCGCAACGCCCTACACATTCCAGGCGGCAGCGGAGATCTTAGATGCCGGAGGCTTTGCTTATGAAGAGGCATTGGAAGCCCTTTCTGTTCCTGCGAATCTATCGCAAAGAATTGCCGTCCTAAAAGCCGCCTCGCGGGCCGAGGTAGTGAGACATGGAGGCTGGATTGTCGCCTGCACCACAGTCAACTCCTTCGAGGGGTCCGCAGCCATGGCCCTGGTAGATTTAGGCGCTGACGTGGCCTTTGTGGCAGGACAGCATGGGGGCCGGGTCCGCATAAGTGCCAGGTGCAGCAGAGAGGCGGCACGGAGGGGCTGCAACCTCGCAAAGCTCTCCGGAGAGATTGGCAAATCCCACGGAGGTGATGGCGGTGGACACAGGTCGGCAGCCGCCCTAGAGGCGATAGGAGAACCTTCCGCGATCCTGGGGGCATGCCGAAAAAAATTAGAAGAAAGCCTCCCCTGAAGGCCCCGGGTTCAGGCCAAAGTCCTGCATTTCCTTTTCGAGGGTCAGACCTTTCGTGCCCGAAGAGCCGCCTTCTTCAGAGCTTCAATACCGGGCAATGGCTCGCCTGATAGATAGGTGATGGATGCACCGCCGCCCATGCTTACATGAGTGAACTTGGACTCCAGACCCAGCTGCTCAATGGCCGCCACGCTATGCCCTCCGCCGGCAATGGAATAGCCCGATTCGGTGGCCGCCTTCAAGAGCTCGGATGTGCCGAGCCGAAACTTCTCCTGCTCGAAGACACCCGTCGGCCCATTGAGGACGCTAACCTTAGCCTCCCTCATATACTTGGAGTAATTGACAATGGTTTCCAGGCCAATGTCGGCTATGGGAAAAGCTGTGGGAAGCTTGTCCACTGCAACTTCCACTCGCTCGCCATTCTGGTTCAGAGCTACATCCGCAGGCAGTACGATCTTGCCAGGATAATCATGCAGAAGTTTTGCCGCAATGGGAATTTGGTCCAGATACTCCTGATCCTCCACGAACTTGCGATTAGCTTCACCAACGTCGATGCCCGCAGCCATCATGAATACTGTGGCTACGACTCCCGAGGTCAGGATCTTATCGGCACCACCGCGACCGAGAACATTTTGAGTGACTTTGATGGAATCGTCCGCCTTCGTTCCGCCCAAAGAGAAAACCGTCGGATGCTCATTGCCCTTTAACCCTCTGTCCAGTGCAGTGATCTCCTTGTCCATGAGAAGCCCGGCAAAACTTGGCAGCACCTCGGTAAAGCCCACCACTGAGCAGTGAGAGCGATGGGATACTGCAAAAGCGTCATTTATGAAAATATCGAATAACGGTGCCAGCTTTCTCACCATGTGACTTTTGGCATGATCGGCAGGGCTTCGGTTCATATTCTCTTCGGCATAAAAGCGGGTATTTTCCAGAAGAAGAACCTCTCCAGGCATCAGAGATTTTATGGCGCTTTGGGCATGAGAGCCGAAGATATCATCAATGTAGGTGACATCGCGACGCAAGAGCCGCGTTGCCAGGCGGGCATGAGCCTCTAGCGTGGTATAATCCTTCTTTCCGGCCCGGCTCTGATGCGCCATGAGAACCACCCGACAGTCCTCCAGAGCACGCAGAGTGTCTAAGTGGCTTTTTATGCGTTTATCATCCAGGATATTTCCGCTGGGGTCCATAGGAGAGTTGAAGTCCACTCTTACCAGGACCCTTTTATGATCAAGCATGACGTCATCCATTACGAGATAATCCTTCAACTCGGTTCCTCCCGGTGTGGTTAGGGGTTGACACAAGGAATATATAGTCATTGCTGATTTGAACGAGACAAGGGGGCAAATCTGCAACCCCCATCTGCTAACGAAGATTTTAACGATTAACCGAATTCTCATATACCGAGACGAGGGTCATGGCAGAAGAGCTGCATCTTCCTGTAATTGAGGCCCGCGAGCTTCTAACCAGAATCGAGAATGGCGATCCGCTCATCTACGATCACGTGGCCATAGTCGGTGACATAGACATCACCAGACTGGATCTGCCCATCATTCACTGTGAGAGACCCGCTAAAGAGACGCAAACGGCTGCAGTCGTGGCATCTAAGATCCTGATCAGGAACTGCGAGTTTCTGGGAAACGTGAACTTCGCTCATGCCCTGCTAACAGATGCCATGGACCTGTGCGGCTGCACCTTTTTGCAGGAAGCACGCTTTAAAGGTGCATCATTCTCGAGCGAAGCCGGATTTGAATCCTGCAGCTTTAAGAGATATGCCACATTTCGAGATGCAAATTTCCAGGGTACGGCTCGATTCCAGGGTACACATTTTTCCGCCATAGCCAACTTCGGCAATGCGGTCTTCAATTGCCAGGCTCTCTTCGGCTCGGCTCGCTTCAGCGAGCTGTGCACCAACTTCGGTGAGGCAAGATTTCTGGAAGAAGCCGACTTCACACAGGCCCAATTCGAAGGGACTGCCAACTTCCGGCTGACGTCTTTTGGTAAACCTGCCAGCTTCTGGAAGGCGGGCTTTCTTGCCGATGCCAATTTCCAGGGTGCCAAATTCATGGGCTATGCCAGCTTTCAGAGCGCTAAAATCTCCAGAAACGCCGATTTTCGCGGAGCAAACTTCAAAGAAGAGCTCAATATGGAGTTTGCCTCCATTCAAGGAAGTGCCATTTTTTTAGGTTCAAACTTAGTGAAAGAGGCAAATTTCTTCCGGGCTGAGCTTTTGGATGCCAACTTCGAGGACGCCATCCTTGGTGGCGATGTGCAATTTACGGAGGCAAAACTGGGCAGGAGTCTCTTCACAGGATCTCATTTCCAGGGAAAGGCATCCTTCCAGAGATCCTGCTTTCAAGAGGATGCGTTTTTCCATAGTGCGTTCTTCAAGGGACATGCATTATTCAGTCAGAGCAAGTTCCAGGCCAAGGCTGTCTTCGAGCAGGCGGTCTTTGCAGGAGAGGCCCAATTCTCGGAGGTCTCTTTCTTTAAGGAAACCGACTTTCGAATAGTTAAGTTCTGCAAAGAAGCATTATTCTCCGCTTCAGAATTCCAGGCAAATGCCCGCTTTGACTTCGCCATGTTCCAGAGGGGAGCATTCTTCACGGGAACGCAGTTTACAGGTACTGCAAATTTCTCCGGCTCAAATTTTCAGAAGAACCTGACTTTCGCAAATGCAAAAATTCATGTCATGCGTCTCTTTGATGCGGTGTTTTCCGGGCAGATCAATCTGCATAACGCCGATTTCGTCCGCCTGGAGGTCAGATGGCCAACACTGCGTCATCACTTGGCCTACGACGGCGCAGCATACCTTTCTTTGGCCAAGAATTTCAAGAACCTGGAGTGGTTCGAGGACGCAGACGACTGCTATTACCATTACCGGCGCATGAGTCAGTCCTGCAAGACCCTGCTCAATCGGGATAAAATGTTGATCAAGATCAACTGGTCCAAGATCCTGGATGGCATGGCATGGATCTCATGCGGCTACGGCGTCCGGCCCAGGTATACCGTATTTTTAAGCTGCTTTCTGATCGTACTCTTCGCCCTTCTCTTCTGGATGGGGAACGGCATTGTGGTGGAGCCGCTAAACGGTGCCGGCCCCAGCATCGCTCCCCAAGAAAATCTCGACTTCCTGGACAATCTCTACTTCAGCGCCATGGTCTTCACAGCTAAGACGCAGGTAAAATGGTATCCGGTAAACATCTTCCGCTATTTAGCGACAATGGAATCGGTTTTAGGCTGGCTGCTTTTGGCCCTCTTCCTGGTAACCTTAGGCAGGACCATGATCCGTTAACCTTGAGACCATACACAAGCCCTTTCGTCACCCGACGCGATTGTTCTTCTTTTTGGGATCAATAGCTTGCAGAAATATCGATTTTGGACGGATCACGACAAACGTCGAGAAAAGTCCTTATATGGGTTCGCCAAAAGCACCTAGAAAGATATCGCAGAAGGAAACCCATTCGACCACAGAGTGATAAGATGCAGAAGGCAATCTCCATTATGATCATAACGGCAGCACTTCTCTATGTCGGCGCTGCCAGCGGAGCGGATTATGGAAAAGAGCGTCCCATAGCCACCTTAGTGGGCTCGGAGCAGATGCAGCCTGCCATGGACGGACATATTGTAGCCTGGTCGGATAACAGGAGTGGAAACTTCGACATATTCATGTTCGACCTGGAGACCGGCCTGGAGAAATGGGTATGCATTAATCCGTTCTTCCAGATCAATCCTGCTGTATCGGGCGAGCGCATCGTCTGGCAGGACATGCGCGCGGGCAACGGAGACATCTACATGTACGATGTCGTCAACCGCACTGAATCAGCGGTGGTTGCAGCTGAAGGCAACCAGACCCAGCCCGACATCTGCAACGAGAAATTGGCCTGGGCGGATGACCGCGACGGCACCTATAACATTCGTCTCTACGACCTGACGACCAAAAAGGAGAGCATCGTTTCTGCCGGAAAGGGAGAGCAGATTGAGCCCAAGATCAATGGCGATAAAATAGTCTGGATGGATAAGCGCTCTGGAGATTTTGATGTATATATGTACGATATTGCCAGCGGCAAAGAGTCGGCCATCTCCACAGGGCCAAAAGACCAGGCGTTTCCTTCCATATACGGCAACATTGCAGCATGGGCCGATAATCGTACCGGCGAGTCCGACATCGCCTTCATGGACATTACTGATCAGAAGACGACTACGCTGACTAAACCCGGCATGCAGACTGATCCCAGGGTTTTTGGCAACTTTATTGCCTACCTCAACAACCGCACCGATATCAATCTTTATGACATCAAGAGCGGTAATGATTTTCCCCTGGCACCGGGAACCATAAAAATGGAGCCTGCCATCAGCGATCGTGGCGTAGTCTGGACGGAATACAGACAAGGGCCGAGTGACCCGGATATTCGGATGTACGACTTCAAAATTTTAGCCGATGTAACGATAACCGACGGACCATTCAACCATACCAATCCCTCTATTTCTCGAGACAACATCGTTTGGACGGACAACCGGAATGGATACTTCAACATTTATTTGTTTAACATCACAACTAACAAGGAACAAAACATTACCAATAGCGATTTTGACCACAGCAGTCCTGACACCAGCGGCGAAAACGTGATCTGGACGGACAAGAGCACAGGAAACCTCAACATATTCCTCTACAACCTTTTGACGAAGAAAACCACAAAGGTCACCAATGGTTCATCCGACAACCGCTACGCAATGATCGACGGCAATAATATCATCTGGATCGATAAACGCTCAGGCAGCGAGGAGATTTACCTCTACGACATCGCAAAAGGAAAGGATCGACAGATCACTAATGTAAAATCTCTGAAACTTTCGCCAGTAATAAACGGAGACAAGATAGTGTGGATCGATTCACGCAGCGGTGAAGATAAATGGGATGTTTACCTCTACAACTTGACCACGGGAGAAGAGACTGCGATCTGCACCAACCCCGCCAGGCAGGCCCAACCCTGGATCTATGGCAATACCGTGGTCTGGGCGGATGGCAGAAATAAGAATTGGGACATTTACACCTACGACATCACCACCAAAACAGAGAGAGCGGTAACAACAAACTCCGCCAACCAGGGCTATCCGACAATATACAATAACTATGTAGCCTGGCTGGATGTTAGAGGAGGAGATTCAGATGTTTATCTCTATGATCTGGAAAAGGGTGTGGAAATACCATTGGCCACACTTCCAATGCAGCAGACGCCCAACGACGGCAAGGGCGATCCGGATCAAGTAAAGCCATACCTCTCTTCCAAGATCATATCCGATAACAAGATTGTATGGATGGATAACAGCAATGGCTTTTCCCAGATTAAGATGAGATACATCAACTCCGATCCGCTGCTGCTGCTAGCCACTGACTATCCCAGCACCAATGGTAGCCTGCTGGTATGGAGCGACAATCGTAGAGGCAACTGGAATATATTTGGCTTTGATTTCTTCACACGGGCGGAAAAGCCCATCTCCAAAGGAGATTGGGATCAGCTCTATCCCAAAGCCTCGGGGAATACTGTGGTCTGGACGGATTATAGAAATAAGGACGCAGACATCTATATGAAGAATATGACCACAGGCATAGAATCGGCCGTAGTGACGGGAAAAGGTGATCAGACCTGGCCTTCCATCTCTGGAGAGAAGGTCGTCTGGATGGACAACGCCAGCGGCAACTGGGACGTTTACATGCAAGACCTGACCACAGGCGAGAGCGTTGCCGTCTACAAGGGGCCAGGCCAGCAGATGTATCCAATCATCAGCGACAATCTGGTCGTCTGGCAGGACAACCGGAAAGGCGACTTTGATGTTTATGTCAAAGACCTAGTAACCGGAAATGAGACAAAACTTACGGGAGATGGAGACCAGCTCTATCCAGACGTGTCCGGAAACACCATCGCCTGGGAAGACGCCAAGAGCAAAGATATCGCCTATTACTTATGGGACAAAAAGTGGGGCAAGACCTATCCCAGGCCAGGGGAGCAGACTAATGCAGTAGTATCGGGAAAATATATCTCCTATGTTGACGGGACCGATCCGGACACATCCATTCGCAAGCTGGACCTCTCCAACTGGAAAGATGAGCTAGTCCAGATGGGGCCGGGACAGATAAAACCCAGCATGGACGAGAAACTCGTCTGGCTCAACACCCATAACGGCAGGCCGAGGACTGTGCCCGTGACCGCGGGTCAGACGAGCATAATATGCAAAGCGCCCGGCGACCAGAGCTACCCTGTCGTGGGCGGCAACGACCAGGTGGGATATTATGTGGCCTGGATGGACAATCGCACCGGAAAACCGGATATCTATGTTTACAGCCTGTCCCAGGAAATAGAGCTGCCCATAGCGGCAGGCCCGTATGAGGATATGTACCCGGATATCGATGGAAGCATCATCGCCTGGATTTCCCGAAATCCTTTGAACCAGTATAAAATAGAGGATTACTGGTCTATACGGACCTTTGATATATCCATCGTCAATTCCACGGAGCTGGTTTACGGTCTGGAGAATGTCACACCCATTTCCCTTAGTGCAGACTACCTGACCTATTTGCGAAAGAATTACTTCGGCTGGATGGTCTACGTGAGACCGCTTTACGAGAAGGAGACTACCCCCGACTATCCGCCCAGCGGCATCAATCCGCGGGCTGGAGGAGACTACGTAGTATATCAGGACAACAAGAAGGGCAGTTGGGATATCTGGATGTGGAAACAGAAAAGCAGTTCTGTGGCACTGACAAGCGATGCCAGCGATCAGATCAATGCCGCTACAGACGGAAATACAGTGGTATGGCAGGATAACCGGAACGGAAATTGGGATATCTTTGCCTACGACCTGAACACCAGCAAAGAGATACAGATAACCAAGGATCTGGCGGATCAGACCAATCCGGATGTCGAAAACGGCGTCATCGTCTGGCAGGATAACCGGAACGGAAATTGGGATATCTATGTCTACGACCTTAACGTGCAAAAGGAGAAAGCTATCTGCACAGATGCGGCTAATCAGACCCAGCCGCGCATAAAGACGGGGCGAATCGTCTGGACTGATGATCGCAATGGGGACAAAGATATCTATCTTTACGAAAACTATATGCCGTAAGAGGTAAAGGGGCAGGATGTCTGCCTGCCCAAAAGTTTATTTATTCTCACTGCATGAGCCTGGCACTTAAGAACATTTGGGGCAATTCATGGAGCTTGAAAATCTTAGATTTGGTACGGAACTGCTCAAACGCGGTTTCGCAAAGATGCAGAAGGGCGGCGTCATCATGGACGTCACAACCCCGGAGCAGGCCGTTATCGCAGAAGAGGCGGGCGCCGTTGCCGTAATGGCCCTGCATGCCGTGCCTGCCGACATCCGAAAGATGGGTGGCGTGGCCAGGATGGCCCACCCTGAAATCATCGAGGCCATCATTGATGCGGTGACCATTCCAGTCATGGCCAAGGCCAGGATCGGCCACTTTGTGGAGGCCCAAATTTTGGAGGCATTGGGTGTGGATATGGTGGATGAGTCGGAGGTGCTCACTCCAGCGGACGATTTTCATATTGAGAAGGCCAAATTCACAATTCCCTTCGTCTGTGGCGCTCGAAACCTGGGCGAAGCCTGCCGACGCATCAAGGAAGGCGCGGCCATGATCAGGACCAAAGGCGAAGCTGGCACCGGCGACGTGAGCCAGGCAGTTTTGCACATGAGGATGATCCATGGCCAGATCAGGACCCTGAAGGGCATGGACGATCTGCAGCTTTTAAAGGTGGCACGGGAGATTGAGGCGGACCTGGATCTGGTCAGAGAGTGCGCCCGCATGCAGCGCCTGCCTGTGGTCAACTTCGCAGCAGGCGGAGTAGCGACACCGGCTGATGCAGCCTTGATGATGCAGCTTGGGGCAGATGGGGTCTTCGTGGGCTCAGGCATATTCAAGTCCGAAAATCCGCAGGCTATGGCAGTGGCGATAGTTGAAGCGGTACATCATTACGATGATGCAGCGCTTTTGGCAAGAGTATCCAAGGGTTTGGGCGCGGCCATGAAAGGGCTGGATGCTTCTACGATTCCACAAGCCGAAGCTTTGCAGAATAGGGGCTGTGGTAAGTGACAAGAATAGGCGTCCTGGCTTTGCAGGGTGACGTCTCGGAGCACGTCCAGGCCTTGGAGAGAGCGGGCAAGGGAAAAGTCCAGGTAGTAGAGGTCAGAAAGAGCGGCCAGATCGAAGAGTGCGCCGCCCTGGTGCTGCCGGGCGGAGAGAGCACAACCATCTGCCGCCAGCTGGAAAGCTCTGGCCTCACCGAAGAGCTGAAGGCCGCAGCGCGCCGGGGCAAGCCCATCCTGGCCACCTGCGCTGGCCTGGTGCTCATCTCCCAAGAGATAGAGGGCGACAGCGAGGGCCGCGTCAAGCCTTTAGGCCTCATGGACATTAAGATCAGCAGGAACGCTTTCGGGCCGCAAAGGGAATCCTTCGAGGCGGACCTCGATATAAAAGGACTGGACAGTCCTTACCGGGCGGTCTTCATCCGCGCCCCGGCCATAGCCCAGGTGGGTAGAAACGTAGAGGTGCTGGCGCGCGTAGGGGAAGCGGTGGTGGCGGCACGCCAGAAGAATCTGCTGGCATTGGCCTTTCACCCTGAGCTGACGGAAGACTCACGAATTCATCAGATATTTCTGAAGATGCTGGAGGCATGAGTATGTTCTCGGAAAATGACCTGGTTGAGAGAAGCGTCGAGGATCTGGCTGCAGAGGTCAAGGAGTTGCTCGCCGAGGCCGAGCGCCTGAGAGAAGAGCACGAAAGATCAACAGAAAAGGAGATGCTTTCGCGGACCCGATCGGTAGAGGCGAGGCCCGTCGATGCAGCCGAAGCGGAGCGGCTCTGGCAGGAGGCGGAGGAGCTACGTGAATCTGCCAGGGAGAGTTTGAGGCTCTCCATGGAGAAGAGGCTCAGAGCTGCGGATGTGCAGCACAGGATCGACATTCATGACCAGATCGAATCCATGAACAATAGCGACGAGGTCTGGCGAAAGGCTGCAGGGGCGAGAAGGAGCTAAAAAAAAAACGGTTATCCTTTTTTCATTAACTCCTATTTACATCTCTAATTCTGTCTCGCATCCTGGAACTTGATATCCTTCTGAGTCTGGAAGGAGCCGGTGTACTTCTGATCGGCTTTGATCTTCTTGTAGAACTTGGCATACTTGGTCTGGATGTTCCATGTTCCATCGAAGGCCTGGTCCGTCTTGAAGGACAGGGTATTGTTGGCAAAATTGTTGCTGCTGACGCTGGAGGTCTCGCTCTTGTCCACATGGCTTAAGTTGAACCTCTCTGTGACCGAGGCTCCCAGGCCCCCCTGGAAGTTAGGGGAGGCCACAGTCTTGTGGCCTTTGAGATTGCCATCGGTAAAAACCAGATCCTTCTTCTCTGTGAAATTGTCCACAGAACCACTGCGATCAATGGTACGCAGCGTCTCCAGGCTGATGGAGCCATTGCCCATTATCTTCTCATTGAACTGCATCGTCGACCCAGAGATGGTATCCTTGATGGAGACCTCGCCTCTGCCTTTTACGGATGAGGACTCAATGAAGAGCATGCCGTTTCCTCCGGTGGAGGGAGCGACAACCGTCTTCTCCTTGGCGGAGTTGACTGTGCTCCAGTGGATCAAATACGGTCCGCCTTCCGCGCTGCTCGACCCACCAGTTATAAAGACGGAAAGCGGCATGTAGGTGCCCGGCCCCCGGCCAGGAATGGTGCCGCTCCAGTATCCGTCTTCGATGCTGCCTGATTCCAGACGGAGGGCACAGTCATAGACCCGATCCACGCTGAGCATATCCTGCCTGGTGAGGGGCAGTTCGGACAGTCCGTATTTCACCGAGGCGGACTTTATTCCGTCCGAGCTTTGCAGGTGCACAGTCACCTTGACAGGCTCATTGGCGGCTGGCTGGGTGGGAAGTGCATTGACATCCAGAATGCTTATGGCTCCGTGCTCTGAGCCCTTCACTCCCTCAATGGATAGCTCGTAATCTTTAGATCCGGGCAGGCTATCTTTTCCCGCAGGAGAAAACTCCTGGGCGGCATGCGCCTCGGACTCATTCTCACCGTGAGGCTCACTTTTGGCACCATCCAACCCAAGAAGCTTTTCCACATAACGCAGCAGATTGGTAATTTTATCCAGTACTACATTGTTTTGCGCTGTCGCCGAGCGGTCCACATCGCCAGCCATAGTATTCGAGACATAGCCCTCTGTCTCCTCTTGAGCCGGCAGGTTGAAGGGCAGGCTGACATTGCCAATGCTGATGTCGGCAGAAGCCATATTCACGGCAGACGGCTGCAAAGCCTCAACCTCAGGAGCTTCTACGACCTGACCGGGAGATTTGAGAAGCTTCAGGCTCAGGCTAAAAGTGCCGCGCACGGGCTTCCTGTCCTGAGTGAAGCCTTCTGCGATTATGGTATCATCGATAGATTCGTTCACCGTCTTTTCCGCAGTGATCGTCATCTGGTGCTTGGGTGAGAGATATTCGATATTGCCCAGAGGCCCCAGCCGTTTGCTGATTATGAATATGCTGTAGAGAGGGACAATACCTGTGTTGGCCACGGTGCAGGTGAGAAGGCTCTTCTCTCCCGGTACTATGGCTGGCGGCGAAGAGCTGACAAATATCTTGAGTGCGGCAACAACGGCCGCCACATTGGCGGTAGCTCCGTCCGATAAGGTAAAGCCTCGCGAGTCTATTCCCCGAGCCTCAAATTGAATTGTGCAATTGTCGGAGACCATCGTTTTAGAATTTATCACTCTGAACTCACCCGGCAGTAGGCTGCCCAGGGATGACAGAGAAGAGCCGTTCAAAGTTAAAACAACATCCTCCAGGCGATCGTCTCCGGAATTAGTGATAAGGACACTTATTTCTGCAAAATCGCCCGGTCCGACCTCGATCTCAGATGGCATGAGCTTCAGAGTGATTCCAGGCCGAACGGACCTCAAAAGCACGCCTGCTGTGCTGACGGCCTCAAAACCGTTGCCGTCAAATCCCTTAGCAGTGACGTTTATCCAGGTGGTAGAGTTCTTGGTGTAAATGGCCGCCATCTTTACCGATTGGCCGGGAGCCAGTTCCTTGAGAATGCGCCTCTTTCCGTCTCCCTCTAAGGTAATATTTTGCAGGAGCTCCTCACCACGGTTGCTCAATATCCAGGTCACCTCGGCGGGCTCTCCCGGATAGATACTGACCTCAGAAGGATCGCCCTGTATCAAGAGCGAGGAATTTAGCACCAGAAGGACCAGCTTCTCACTGGCATAGACCTCAGCTCCTACCTGATCATGAGCGATAACCGAAAACCTGTCCTGCAGGCTCTGAGAGACAGTCATCTCCTTTTGCAGCACCTGAAAATCGCCAGCTCGAAGTTGAGCGATCCGGTCGATATCCCCGAAATTATCCCGGACAAGTATATCGGTGAGATTTTCCGCTCCCTTATTTTCAATGCGCATTTGCAGGGAAAAGCTCTCGCCACGATGCACCCGCTGAGGGGCAGTAACCTCCAGCTTGAGGAAAGGAGAGATCTTCCAAATGTCGAGAGACGTATTGTTGGTGTAGATTCTGCCCCGTGCATCCAACGCTCGCACGCCGGCCGATAGCCTGGTATTATTCTCAATCCGCATGGCTCCATCCAGGAAAAGCTCCTCGCCAGCAGGAAGATACTTTGTGGAGGCCACCTTTCCGGCACAAGATATCCGGATGTCGGACAGTTCCACGGCCCCCTGGTTTTTCGCCAGACACCTGTAGCCCACGACCTCGCCAGCTCTGCCTTCCGACTTATTGGCAGTTATGTTCAGCAGGAGGGCAGATATTTCCGGCCTGCCCTCACCGGACAGATCTATAGAAGAAGGAGACGCGACGTCGGCTCCTGCCGGCCCGCCGGGCGCAGCGGATGGTGCTGCTTTGGTGCTCAGCACCACATCCCCGGAAATTGGGCTTGTGGAGGACTCGCTTGCATCCGGCGAGATGAACTGGACACGGGCAAAGACCACCCCCTGAGAAGGATCGAGAGCGGACACCTGCAGATCTTCCGGGGTGCCGCTGACAGCCAGCACCTTCTTTTCGCCGCAAACAAGCTCAGATAGTATGCCCAGAGACCTTCCCCCGCTGACAATCTGCACCTGATGCAGCTCTGACGCGCCGGTGTTCTCCAGGTAGACCTGAGACATTTCGGGCGACTGTCTGACGGTGGCCAAGAGAGATGCATTGCTATTTGTTTCCTTATCGGATGGATGGTCTGGGTAGGAAGAGGGGCTTGATTTCAATTCAAGACGGGATAACAATTCGGGAGAATGTGCCTGCGAAGAGTCGGATACATGTGGAAATATATAGAATAGAGATGGAACTAGAATAACTAAAAACATGGCTACGCCCAGGAGTGCCGGACTTACCTTACAGTCTTGCCTCCCCCGAGGTAGTCTACCCCTAAAGCTACCTCTACTCATGCCACTACTCCCTTCATTCCCCAGCTAGACTATCCCTTACCGGGATCGCGATTCGCGATCCGAGCTGATTTAAATAAGACTAAATCCCTTCTCTGCCTTTTTTATATTTCTATCTATAAATGCGTTTCGGATGTTTAGAGGAAAAAGCCATCGGAGGCATAATTATAGTTTTATAGCTGAGAAGATATACTTAGCTGTATGGACCCATTCCTTGCTTTTCTGGCAGCCGTGATTTTCGTCAGTTTGATCATACCAAGGCTTGGTCCATTCTTAAGTTTAATCATCTCTTCTATCGTCTTTGGCCTCCTGGCGGGCATGGGCGGAGAGTTGCAGGGATATATCTCCACGGGCCTATCCCGGATCTTTTCCTCCCTGGCCATAGTAGTATTCAGCGGTGCCCTGCTGGCGGAGTATCTGCGCAGCACTGAGAGCTTGGATCGAATCGTTGCCGACTTGGGGCGACTGGCCGACAAAAGCCTGGCTATCAGCGGAGCGGCCGGGTACCTCATCTCGCTGCCTGTGATGTGCAGCATCACCGCCTACATGATTTTGCAGCCGGTGGTAAGCGGCCTGGCCGGAAAAGGCAGCGAGAACGGCAAAAGGGCCCTGTTCATGACGGCGGTCTGCTCCATAATCTCTTTCAACCTCATCTATCCCTCCCCAGTCATGATCACGCTCTCCACAGGTCTAGGGGCAGCACCCCACGATCTGCTCATGCGCGGCATTCCCATCTCACTGGTTTTGTTCGCCCTAGCCTATATCTTGATGCAACATGTTTTTCCAGAGAAAGCAGAATGCATAGAGATAAGGGCCTCCCCCAAAATGAGCTGGTCTCGTGCCTGGGCCCCTCTGTTGCTTCCAATGGCCTTGATCCTGCTGGGCGACGGCCTGCCGGAGAAGGCGCGCATCTTTGCAGACCCGGGCATTGCCCTGCTCATCGCATCAGGAGCTTTCATGTTCTCCTATGTCACCGATCCGTACTTCTGGCTCATCAAAAGCTCCACAGGAGCGAGCATGAAGCAGACCGTTCTGGGCTACACCCTGCCCCTCAGCCTGCTGGGCCTGGCGGCCTTTGCAATAGCTGCGATATCATCGATATTATGAGGCCTGCATCTTCAGGAGAGAAGGCGCGAGGCAGAAAATTACGAAAATAGGAGGGAGGCAAAAGTCCCAAACCATAGGAGGGAAAGAAATGAGTTTTCGACCTTTGCCAAGTTAACTATACGTCAATCGACGTATTTAAGGATTTCGTTTTCCACACAGATTCAAGATTTCGCCAGATCAAAGACCCAGCGACAGACTCCAGGAGCGACATTGCCGCATCTGCGAGCTTGCATAACATCCAGGCCCATATCTTCGTAGCTTTTTTTGAGCGGCTCGATCTGATGAAGCTTCTTGAATGTATAAAAGTGCAAGAGCCCCCTGGATTTCACCAGGGGCAATACCGCTTCTAAAATTCCGTCCGCTCCGTAGGGCGCGGGAATGACGGCCCTGTGAAAATCCTTGGAAAGCAGCTTTGCCATGCGATAGGCATCTGCGTTTATTATCGCGATCATCCTTTCCACTCGATTCAGCCGGGCGTTCTCTGCCAGATAGAGACACGCTTCGCGACTTTTCTCCAGGGCCAGGACATGAGCGCCCCGAGCAGCCAATGGAATAGCAAACGGTCCCACGCCAGAGAAAGGAAGCAGCACATCCTCCCCAGGCACGATCGCTGCCGCCACCCTCATTCTCTCGTAGCCGAGATGGCTGCTCCAGAAGACATTTGCCACATCCAGGCGGTAGAGAAAGCCGAATTCCTTATGAGTGGTGACGGTATTGGCGACACCTGCTAAAAACTCGAAGCCTGCCACCCTCCTCTCACCTTGCAGCTTGGTGGTCTTATTGAGCACGGTATGAATGTTCTTGCCGGAAGAGAGCACCGCCCTGGCAATCTCGTTCTTGTAAGATGCCAGTTCCGGGGCAAGGGAGAGTATGGCAATATTCCCAATGACATGAAAGCGATCCGATAGTTTGCTCAGGCACTCCTGTGGCAAAACTCCTTGCATCTTCTCTTTAAGGCGCATGATCACGATCACGAGTCCGTTTGGCTTTGCTCTACCATGATCCCACCACCTATTTAAAAATCCGTTTTAAAGGAACAATAGGTTGATGGAAATGAGTTATCTGAGCGAAATTTCCAGGCGAGGAAGGGACGCCAACCCCTTCTTCCAGTTGATGGGAATTGAGATTGGCACTTACGGCAACGGCGAAGCAGAACTCTTCATGCCGGTGCGGCCAGATATGCACAACGGCGTGGGCTGGCTGCAGGGCGGCCTTTTTACCGCCCTTTGTGATGAAGCCATGGCCCTGGCCCTTTTTACCGTCATGGAAGAGGACGCGGCCATCGCCACAATATCGGAGAGCACCAGCTTTTTGCAGGGCGCTAGGAACGGCAGGATCGCGGCCACGGGCAGGGTAGTCAAGAAAGGCAGAAGAGTAGCGTTTATGGAAGGGTTTGTCAAGTCCGAGGACGGCACAACCCTCACAGAGACGCGGGCCTCCTTTGCCATCATGCCCAAGCGGCAGAAAGCCTGATATTCGGCTATGGCCCGGCTGGCTTGAATCCGGTCATGCCGTGCCCATCAAGCTGCAGCGTTCTCACGATCTCGCCGGCAGCATAAGCGTCCTCCGCCTGGGCTAAAACCCTTGCCTTGCTGAGAAGTGTTCTCTTTCCACAGGGGCAGGTTCTCGTCTTGGCGTCCTTCGGGGCGTAGAGGTGGCGACCACAACTACACCGGAAGACGACGAACATCTAAAAGAGAAAGGATTTTACGCAGCGGGCAGCAGTATGGCATTGATGACGCCATCCTGGCCGGGCCGGTTGGTTATCCTGGCATCTCCCATTTCAGTCTTGATGACGGCACCCCTGGTGAGAATGTTCCGCCTCATGTAGTGCAGATTGGCCTTGTTATCCTTTACAGTCTCAATCTTGACAGTCTTGGACTTGCCAGTCACTGGATCGGCAATTGTAGCCATATCGCCCCTCAGCATGCGTAGCTTCATATTTCCGCCTTTTGTCTCGATCTTTTTAACTCTGACCGCGGCAATGGTGGTATCGCTCTGCTCTCTGCCGATCTCACACTTTCTCTTGCCCCTGGCGGGAATCAATTTCCCTCCGGTGGGCTTCCTTCCAATTTTGCCTTGCCAACGCATATTATAATTCCTCAGAACCGCGAATCCTCTTTGGTGCACGGTATTTAATGGTTGTGGTGCTTTGATCCAATTCCCATTCGTTTCAGATCTCTTTCAATCCTATTTAAACCGCTTGGCCATGTAAGGCCCGCATAGCTCATATCCCAGCCGCCGATAGTAGCCTCTGGCCCCAATGCCGCTGGTAATTTCCAGGGAGCCGTAGCCCGCCTCCTCTGCCAGGGCCTCTGCCTCATGCAGCAGTCTCGCCCCAAAGCCACGGTGCTGCCACCCTTCCGCCCTGCTTCCGATGGGAAGCATGGGCCCGTAGACGTGCAGCTCCCTCACCCGGGCGCGGGCAGAAAGTCGCAGGCGCAGGAAGCCGATGATTGTCTCGTCCTCCCCCTCAAAGGACAAAAAGTGCTCGGCTCCGCCACATGCCTCATAAGCCTCGTGTTTTTGCACCACATCCCCGCCCAAGAACCGACGCAGACCAGCTTCCCGACAACGAATGCAGCGGCAATGATGTCCCCGCGCCAGCAATCGCTGCGATGCAAGCTGACGCAAATTGGATTTCTTGACACCCGCCACGATGAGCTGGGCGGGAATATCTCGCTGCACACGCTGAAGCCGAACGTAGGCGGGCAGAATTTCTTTTATGCGAGATACCAGCTCTGCCGCATCGGCGTCGCCCAGAGGGACATATTCACCCGACAGGTATTGCCGGTAAAGCTCAGTCCCTTCCACCACTAAAGTGGGATATATCTTAAGGTAGTCAGGGCGAAAGCGGCTATCCGAGAAAAGCTCGCGGAATACCTCCAGATCCACCTTTGGAGAGGAGCCGGGCAGTCCCGGCATCATGTGAAAGCCAACCTTCAGACCCACCTCTCGCAGAGCGCGATTGGCAGAGACCGCATCATCGACCGTATGGCCACGCTTCATATTCTCTAAGAGATCATCACGAGTGCTCTGCACACCCAGCTCTACCTTGGTGGCTCCAAGAAGGAGCATGTTCATTGTCTCCCTGGGACCGCAGTAGTCCGGTCTGGTCTCAAAGGTGGTGCCGATGTTTCTAACCAATGCCGTCTCATTGGCAGAAGCCACATCAGCAAATGACTGGTACCGGTACAGGTACTCCTGACCCGGCGCTCTTGCAACGGGATAGTCATTCATGGCCTGCAGACAGCGTTTGACAAACCAGTGCTGATAGCCTAAAGGACGCGCCGTGATCGTTCCGCCCATGATGATCAGCTCTGATTTGTCCAGGGAGTGGCCAATCTCATCCAGCTGAGACAGCCGGGCCGTCACCTGGCGATAGGGATCGTAGTCGTGCTGCGCTGCCCGAAGCGCTGCAGGCTCGCGACCCGTGTAGCTTTGCGCCGAAGAGCAACGAATGCCGCCCGGACAGGGGACACAGGTTCCGTGCGGGCAGCGGGCCGGAGAGGTCATGGCCGCGATGACGGCCACGCCGGAGAGGGTTCGTGTGGGCTTGCGCACCAGCATCTTGAGGCGCTCGCGCTCCGAAGAAGTGGCGAATCCGAGTATGTCGGCATTGCTTGGCAGGGAAGCGAGGGCTAGCCGTGATGATGCGTCCTTCTTATGCGACTCCAGATCCGCCTGCGTCTTGATCTCGCCCGCTAAAATGGCATCAACTATGCGTCGCAGCTCCAGGCCAAGTGCCTTGCCGTCCCGGCATGCACAAAGCGCTTCATTCATAGCGAAACGGATACAACGGGGCCATCAATCACAACCGCAATCAGGCTCAATTTTTCCTTCTGCCTTCGCTTGCTGATATTGCTGCTCAATTTGCGGGATAAGGTTGCAGCGCAAAAGCCCAGAGACGAACATACCTGCCATAAAAACCTGCTCTTTGGACATATCTTTCAGCGCCTCCTTGAGCTTTGCCGCAGCTTCCTCTTCACTGGCTGCCTGAGGACCGAAGAGCAGAACTTTAAATTGATCGCCGATCTTCATCATCTCATCAGATGGAATATCAAAAAAGCCGCGAACGATCTCCAGGACCAGAGATTCCTCGTTTGGTTCGAACATGAACAGGTCTAGATGATACTGGATGAAATAGGTTTGGCACCTAGAGAAGCTCGCATAAAAATAGAGGCCTTTTCCGGCCCAGCTTCCTTATGGTCAGTCCACCCTCATCCAAAAGCAAATAGGTATCGGGTGTCTCAAGGCCTGAGTTATTTCCCGACTCACGCACAAAGCAGCCTGTGTTCACGGCCAGCGGCCCACCTTTTTTCTGAAATATGCCGGCTCGGTGTGTATCCCCATAAATGAAGCAGTCTATTTTGCCGAGGCTTCGATCGCGAATGAACTTCAATATCGCCTCGTACTGCCCCTCTACGCAGGCGTGGCGCTTGTTGGAAAAAAAGCCGGCGTTGAACCGCTGCAACAGGCTGGAGGCCTTCCAGATGGAGTTTTCGAAAGAGACCATCTCACCGATGCAGGCGGAGCGGTAGATGCCCTCGTAGGCATAAGTCATCATCATCTCCAGGTCTGCGGGAAGAAACTCCTCTCCGGAGATCCGGCGCAGCTTCTCCACCACCTGCAGAGTGAAGTTTTGAATGCCGTCCAGATGATGGCCGTGCGTGAAGAGAAAGGTCCTCCGGCAACAACGTGCCCGGTAGGCGGGGTAAAGCATATCGATATCAAGGCCGCAAAAAGTCCGGCGCCAGTGGAGAGAGGGATAATAAATGGGATACAGATCGCCGCGACTTGCCCTCTCCATGAACTCAGCCTCCTGCTTTTGTACCACCAGGTGATGATCGTGATTTCCCACAACGTAGCGAATCTTTAGACTCTCCTGGGAGAGCCGTTTTAAAAAAGGGATGGCACCCTTCACAGCATTCTCGGGGATCACCCTCCAGAAATCGAATATGTCTCCCAATAGCACGACCTCGTCGCAGCCGCTTTCAAATTCCGATATCTCTTGCATCAACTGGTCTACCTTCGCCGGGCTCCTGAGTGTCGATGAATCCAGGCCGAAATGCGTATCAGAGATAATAAGAGATGACAATTGCCTTCACCCTACCCATAACTGATTATTACTGTTGTTATTTATAAATATTGTGAGTCGTGAACGCCGGAAAAACGGAAAACAAAGATCGAGCAAAAGACAAAAATATGTTCTAAAAAAAGCAAAACATCAGAATGATCGACATCGCCATTCCCAAGGGCAGCCTGCAAAATCAGACACTGCAGCTCTTCGAGCAAGCCGGGCTGGAGGTTAAGAGAACGGAGCGGGAGTACAACGCCCGCATTGGAGATCCTCGCATCGGCAAGGTGAAGATCCTCCGTCCCCAGGAGATACCGGGATATGTGGCCAAAGGCTACTTCGACCTGGGCATCTCCGGAACGGACTGGATAATGGAGTCTGGTGCCGTCGTGGCCCGTGTGGCTGAACTCAACTACGGCAAACAGGGGCCGGGCATTGTAAAGCTGGTGGTTGCCGTGCCCGAGAGCCTGGATATCCACTCCGCCCGTGAAATAAAACCGGGCAGCCGCGTATCCACCGAGTATCCTAACCTCACTCAGGCCTTCTTTTTGAGCCTGGGAATACCGGTGGACATCCAGTTCTCCTTCGGAGCTACCGAAGCCAAGGTTCCGGAGCTGACCGATGTGGTCGTTGATCTCACCGAGACCGGCTCTACCCTGAAAAAGAACGGCCTGAAGATCATTGATGTCATGCAGAGGTCCACCTCGGAACTGATTGCCAACAAAAAGAGCTGGGCTGACCCGGAGAAGCACGAGGAGATCGTGGCCGTAGAGACGCTTCTATCTGCGGTCATAAAGGCGAGAGGAAAGGTTCTGCTAAAGATGAACGTGCCCGAGGATTCGATGGAGGATTTAATATCCATGCTGCCCAGCATGAAGAACCCCACCATCTCCAAACTCTACAACTCCGGCTATTACGCCGTGGAGACCGTGGTTGACAGATCCATTGTCAACCTGCTCATACCCCGGCTGAAGAAATCAGGAGCTGAGGATATCCTGGAGCTGGCCATCTCCAAGATCGTACCTTAAATCCATTTATATTTTTTCAAAAAAGCAAGCGGGCGCGGGGGGATTCGAACCCCCGATCTACAGCTTAGGAGGCTGCCGCCTTATCCGGACTAGGCCACGCGCCCTTTTCCGATCTTTCTCGTATACCCAACACGTATATCAACCTTTCCGGATTGGGGCGCTCTGGCGATTTTTCCCAATTCAGCGAATGAGCACAGCACTCAGCACTACCACGAAGAGGCCCAGGAAGAACCAGCCCAATATGCCTTCCGCCATGGCCAGATACCTGTAAACGCCTACCGGATAGGTATTGACGGGCGCCTGGGAGGTGGTGAACATGGCAATGCTGAAATAGAGGGCATCGGTGAAAGAGACGCGCTTGATGGGCTTAAGACGCTGGTCTCCAGGAAGCTCCATGCCTTCGATCTCGAATTTGTCCATGCCTTTTCCCGCCCAAAATATCGCTCCAAAGACGATAATGGTAAAAAGGCACCAAAAGGCCGTATAGCTCACCCGAACTCCATAGCCGCAGGAGAGCCAGGAGATGATGTCCGAGAATTTGTCCCAGCCCCAGGGCGCCAGCTCTTGACCGATTCTGCGGTATTGATAGTAGCATTCATCGGCTTCGTCAAACCACTCCAGGCTCTTGTAGTTCTTCACCAGTGCCAGGTAGGCGGCCCCATTGTACACCATGCGATCCTGTATGGTGCTCCAGTGGACCACGAACTTGGAAAAATCCGTGCTGTTGAGGTTAATTTTAGAGTTCTCACTGAATGTGACATTGTCCAGTTGCATGCTGTACAACCGTGCCCCCTCCAGGATCAAATCCCCATCAAACCTGGCGCTGGCGAAATAGGCCAGGTCTGCGAACTTCACACCACCAAAGAAGGCCGTCTTTTGAAAGTCTACATTGCCAAAGTCCGCGAGTCCCCCAAAGCTAGACAGGCCAAAAGTGCTTCCCCTCCAGAAACGGGCCGCGCGAAAGAGCACATCGCTCTCGAAACGAGTGGCAGCAAATGTGGCATTGCCTCGAAACTGGGCTGATCGAAATGTGACCTGACCGGCAAACTGAGTCTCAAAGAAGCTCACATTTTCAAAGTTAGCATTCCAGAATGATCCGGAACGCAGGAACTTGGCATAATTAAAGTCGACATCACTGGCGAAGCCGGAATCGAGGAAGACAGAATCTCCATTGAACTGAGCATTGCCAAAGCTGCTATCGCTCTGAAAAATCGCGCTGATGAAGGAGGCTGATCCCTGAAAAGAGGTCTCGGCAAAGTCGGCCTGCTTTTGGAATCTTGCACCGGAAAACCTGGCATCTTTCTGGAAAATGGACTTGACAAAGCTGACATTATCTTGAAAGATGCATCCCCGCAGATCCAGGACATCAGCAAAGGTCACGGCCTGCATTCTTAAGGGTCCCAGGAAGCGAGAGTTGGTAATTCTTATCGATTGTTTGACCGGCTCAACTCCAGCCCCCAGATCCAGCGGACCGGCTATGGTTACGTTGTCATAGTTCAGCGGCTCGCCCGATCTTATTTGGGCCAGGATATCCCGGGCGACGATGACCGGAGATGCCGGCGATGGGGCATCAAGCCCCGGCACTTCTGCCAAGGCCTCGCTAAGCAGGAGGAGCAGCAGGGTCAAGAGCAGCAGCCATCGGAAAACTCTAATCACTGACCCACTTGAAGATGGCCCAGGATTTATCACTTTTGTATTTGTATTACCGGATCATAACCCGGCCCAAGGTCACCAGGAAGAGTGCCAAGAGCAGCCAGCCTAAAATTCCTTCCAGGATAACATAATACCTGTTCTTGCCTAAGGGCAGAAAGTCGATGGGCCCCTGGGAGAGAAAGACCATAGTGCTGAAGAAGAGGGCGTTTCGCATCGTGACGCATTCTGGCACGCTGTCCTCCTCGGCGGGCCCATAAAGGGGCTTGGCGGAGCGGCGAATGCCGTCCCCTCTCCAAAATACCAGGGCGAAGGCCAGTATGGTGAGAAGCGACCAGGCCACGGCATAACCTGGGCGAACGCCATAGCCGCAGGAAAGCCAGGCCAGGATGTCAATGGCCTTCGACCAACCCCACTGCTTTCCGCCCTGATTGAGGATGCGATATTGATAGTAGCAGTCGTCCTCGTCTGCCGACCAGCCCAGGCCGTGGTAATTGTTCACAAGCGCCAGAAAAGCGGCAGGCTCCCAGACCACGTGCCCTTCGATCTCATTCCAGTGGGCCTTGAAGCGGGAGAAGTCGGTATCGTTAAGGATGATGCGGGAATTCTTGCCGAATTTTGCCTTATCCAAAAGGATAGTGGAGATCGATCCGCTCTTGAAGTTGAGATCGCCGTCAAAACTGGCCCCCTGGAAACTGGCAATGTCCTGGAATTTGGCAAGGCCGAATAGGGCATCCCGCTGAAATTCTGCCCCCGAGAAGTAGGCAGCATTGGAAAAGCGGGCCAGATTGAAGACTGCCTCCTTGGCAAAGATCGCGCCGCCAAAAGAGGAGAGGCCGGAGAAATCTGCCAGGCCGAACTGGACGGGGCCGGAAAAGACGGCATCGGAAAAGCTGGCGCTGCCAAAGCGCGACTGGAAGAAGCTGGCCTTCGCTGCGAAGGTGGCAGCAGAAAAGTCCGATGCACCCGAGAAATCAATATCCGAGAAGAAGGTGTCGCCGAGAAAATGCACGGATGCGAAGTAAGAGTAAGAGTCGAAATCTGAGTAATTGAAATAGGCATTGGCCATGAACCTGGCCGCATTGAAAAAAGCATCCTTGGCAAACACGGAATCCTCAAAGCTCACGTTATCGGCAAAGAGCGCGCCATCAAAGACTGCTGGCCCGTCAAAAGATGCAGCGGAAAAGCTCGCGCTGCCAAAGGTGGCGTTGGCGAAGTCTGCCTGGCCCCGAAAGGCGGCTTTCTCAAAGCTGGCGTTCTCGATGCTGGTGCCCCAGAAGACGGCATCCTTCGCGAAGGTGACGCCTTCGAAGCTGGCATTGGTAAGAGTAGAGTTGGTAATAGCAAATGTGCTTGACACCCGAGCACCGGGCAGGGTTTTGAGATCCAGGTCGCCCGAAACCCGGATGCTATCGTAATAAACGGGCTCATTGATCGCTAATTTGGCTAAGATCTCCTGGGCGGGGACAACCTGCTGCGCGCTGGCGGTAGCGACTAACGCCACCGCTAAAACGGCTAACAATGCAAGAGATCGCCAGTCCATCCGGACGCGCTTTACGACTTTTAGATCATATTCTTTGCTATATTGAAAGGCATAACACGTAGACACGTAGCTATATATCTCCGGCTATTCTTTCAGCGTCCTAACATGCCACCGCAAAATCAGGCCGCAGAGACCCTCACCCGCCAGGGATACCACCTCGTGGGCGGCGGAGCAGTCAAACCCTGCCTCTGGCTTAACCGCGCCATGCGAGGCGGCGACCAGTGCTACAAGCATCACTTCTACGGCATCTCCAGCCACCGCTGCGTGCAGATGACGCCCACTTTAGAGTGCAACCACCACTGCCTGCACTGCTGGAGGCCGATAGACGACCCAGTGCCGGGAATGGCACCATTGGAGCCGGCAGAGCTATTGGAAGGCATCCTGCGCGGCCAGCAGAAGTTTCTCTCCGGCTACGGCGGAGCCAAGACCACGAACCTGGAGAGGCAGGCTGAGGCGCGCGAGCCAAGGCACGTGGCCCTCTCCCTCATGGGGGAGCCCACTCTTTATCCATACTTAAAGGAGCTAATCGAACTGATCCACAAAAGAGGCATGACAACATTTGTGGTGAGCAACGCCACAAACCCAGAGGTACTGGCCGACCTTCTGCCCACCCAGCTCTACCTAAGCCTCAATGCTCCGGACGAGGAGCTGTACCGCCGCGTCTGCCGGCCTGCGGCAGAGCACTGGCAAAGAATCCTGGATAGCCTGGAGATCATCAAGCAGCACCGCTGCAGAAGCGTGATTCGCATGACTTTGGTGCGCGGCCTGAATATGGAGAGGCCGGAGGACTACGCCCGCATCATCGCGAGGGCCGAGCCTGACTTCGTTGAGGTCAAGGCTTACATGCATCTGGGCCGCTCCCGAGACCGCCTGACAAGAGAGGCCATGCCGCAGCACTACGAGATCCTGGAATTCGCTCGCACCTTAGGCGAGGCCCTGGGCTACGAATTGGAGGCAGACGTGCCTCTAAGCAGGGTTGCCCTTCTATCCAGCAGGCGTGTGGAGAGAAACCTATTGGATAAAAGTTAGAGGCTAAAAGGAATATGTGAAGGAGACGGTTCATTTCAATCAAAAAAAAGATACCGAACAGAGATATATAATTAATTAAAGTCGTGCGGTCAAATCGATATGCATAACGATCATTACTGATTAGTGATACATTCCGGATTGAAGATCAGTACTACTGCAGACTATGAATATTCATAAATTCATGAAATATAAAATTTTGGGTGAAGATACTTGAGCGTCCCGGATTAAGATACATGGTTAAGCAGATGGAGGGCATTTAAGAGAAAATATGTTTCCCACAGTGGGAAAACTATTTTTGTGGGTAGTTGCAATAACTCCACTAGCCTTAATGAATTAAGGGAAAAAGTGGGCGCAGTGCTCCAGGTGAATCTATGGACTTAAAAATAAAGATCCTGCTGGTGGAGGACAATTTTGAGGACGCGGCCGTAACAAAGCGCGTATTATTGCACAATAAGCTGAATAATGGATTGGTAATTGCCGCTAGCGGCAAAGAGGCCCTTGCAGCTCTGCAAAATATTACTAAGGCAGATTTGCCCCAGCTTATCCTGTTGGACATCAATCTGCCCGACATCAGCGGCATAGATCTCCTCACCTGCATAAAGAAAGATAATAATCTTAGGAGCATACCCGTGGTCATTCTTACCGGGTCCAATGAGGATCAGGATATCCAGAAGAGCTACGATCTGGGTGCGAGCAGCTACCTGGTCAAGCCCATCTCCAATGAAGCCCTGATGTTGGTCATCGAGAAGCTATTTTATCCCTGAGGCAAGACGCCTCGCTACTTCCAGATTCCCCTTATCATCCCGGCGAGCATCCACCGGCGTTTCCAGGATCATGGCTAGGTCGGCAAGAGCGGGATGGCAAAGGATTGCGCGAAAGCCCTCCTCGCCGATCTGCCCCAAGCCAATATGCTCATGCCGATCCAGATGCGATCCGATGGCCCCCTTGCAATCGTTAAGGTGGATGAGCATGAGCCTCTCCAGGCCGATGCAATCCTGAAACTGATCCAGCGTCGCCTGCAGAGCAAAAGAGGTAGATAGGTCGTATCCCGCGGCATGAAGATGGCATGTGTCCAGGCACACGCCCAAACGCCCGCGTTCGTCCGGCAGGGATTGCAGGACGGCAGCAATATCCAAAAAAGTGCTACCCATGCTGTTCTTTGCGCCTGCGCTGTTCTCCAGAAGCAAAACGGTATCGCTATCGCACAGAGAAAAGACTGTCTGCAAAGCAGCTACAATTCTCGTGAGACCACCCTCCCGGCCCCCGCCCAGGTGACTTCCCAGATGAGTTACAAGATGCTTTATGCCTAAAATCTGGCAGCGCTCCATCTCCCTCGCGAGAGCCTGCAATGATTTGGCATGAACCTCTTCCTTTGCTGAGGCTAGATTGGGCAGATAGGGCATGTGATCCACGACAGGAGAGAGGCCAAACTGCCTTTGCAGGGCAAGAAAGCGCTCTGCAGACTCGCGTGGAATGGGGTTTGAGCTCCATTTGCGAGGATTGGAAGAGAAGATCTGAAATGCATCGCAACCTTTTTCGCGAGCACGAGAAACCGCCCTGTCCACGCCGCCGGCAACTGAAACGTGCACGCCTAATCGCACCATACTCAGGGTCTTTAGAGTGCGTCTCGGATCAATCTTGCCCTGAGAGCCCAGCCCACAGATAAATTGATTATAGCCGATATGATTGTTAGTGCACAGGGCCCCCGTTGCGACGCCTATGATGATACAGCATGCTCTGATGCCATGATGAGCCCTATGAGTTCTGAGGCGCGCAAAAATATAATGAGTTTGGCGTTCTTTCTGAGCCTCAGGTGGTCATGCGAGCTTTTGCCCATCGGCTAATATTGTCGATCAGATTCAGTTCTATGATTTTTCGAGTATCATAGAGCATCTCTGCCACCTCATGCATTGTGAAGCTCTTCTTCTCACCCCTCTTGTCGACAACCTCGAGAACCTCTTGGGGCATGGATTTGCTAATCGTCCGCATCTGTCCAGCCAGAACAGAGCAGGCATTTTTTAGATATTTTATTGAGAAGTCGGATGTAGACTTCCTGTCTGCGAGGTTCTTATTGACCTCCTTGATGGACCAGCATATGGTGATAATATCTCGATACATCTCTGCACCCTTCAGGAGGTCGCCCGGAGAATATTTAAACGCTGTGGAGAGCAAAATAATGATGAATATAGAATAAAAAGGTGGGGCTGGTGAGATTCGAACTCACGATCGACGGGTATCTCCGATACTGAAGTGCATACAGCCGGAAATCAGTGGCTGATAACAGCTCATTTCAGTGCTCCAACGGATCATCAACGATCTCCCCGTCGAGAGATCTCAGTAGACCCGTTGCTCATCATTAAATTATACCGCTGGAGCCCATCGCCCTACCTGGCTAGGCCACAGCCCCGGTTGTTTTAAAGCGGGCCGAGAGGGATTTGAACCCCCGACCTAAAGGTTAAGAGCCTTTCGCTCTGCCTGACTAAGCTACCGGCCCGGACCTCACCAAGGTTGATGCCATATAAATACGTTTCGGGTACAGTTTGCCTGAGTGCCCCGACGCATGCATTTAAAAATTCAAAAAATACCGGAAAAAATAGATGATATGAGCAGCAAATGCCCTTCAAAACGCATTGATATACCGCTCAATCTCCCAGGGATGGACGTAGGTGTTGTAAGCCTCCCACTCCTGGAGTCCCAGGCGCATGATATTCTCAAAAACATGTTCGCCCAAAGCTCCGCGTACTACACGGTCCTCTTCCAGATAGTCCAGGGCCTCCTTGAGATTGGCGGGCAGAGTCTTGATGCCCATCGCTTTGCGCTCGGCTGGACTGAGATGATAGACATTCAGATCAACAGGCTCCCCAGGATCGATGCACCTCTTGACTCCGTCCATGCCAGCAGCCAGTATTACGGCAAAGGTCAGGTAGGGATTGCAGGTCGGATCAGGTGAACGGAACTCCAAACGCGTGGAGAGACCCCGACCGGCAGGAATACGAATGAGAGAGGAACGGTTCGGCCCGGACCAGGTGATATAGACGGGTGCCTCAAAACCCGATACCAATCGCTTATACGAGTTAATAAGCGGATTAGCAATAGCGGTTATGGCACAGGCGTGCTCGATCAAGCCGCCCACGAAGAATCTGGCCAGATCGCTTATGCCTGTATTCGTCTCGGGATCGAAGAACGCATTCTCCCCGCCCCTGAATAGCGAGATATTGGCATGCATTCCCGTGCCGGCTGCACCGTAAATGGGCTTGGGCATGAAGGTGGCGCGCAGGCCCTCACTCAGGGCGATGGTCTTGGTGACATACTTGAAGGTCACTACCTTGTCGGCGTTCTTCAGAGCATCGTCATAAACAAAGTCTATCTCGTGCTGACCCTTGGCAACCTCATGATGAGAGGCCTCGATGGTAAAGCCCATCTGCATCAGCGCCCGGACGATCTCGCGGCGTACATCCTCGGCCAGGTCCACGGGTCCGAGGTCGAAGTAGCCACCACTGTCGTGCGGGATGGTAGCTGAGCCACCATTCTGCTTTTCGAAGAGGAAGAACTCCAGCTCCGGGCCGACATTCATGCTAAAGCCCATCTCCTGGGCTTTTTCGAGCTGCCGGCGCAGGACACGACGGGGATCGCCATCGAATGGCTGTCCATTGGGCAGATGCACATCGCAGATCAACCGGGCCTCGTTGGAGCCGTCCTTGGAGCGCCAGGGCAGGATGCTGAAAGTGGAAAGGTCTGGCTGCAAGACCATATCCGACTCCTGGATTCTGGCAAACCCCTCGATAGAAGAGCCGTCAAAAGATATGCCGCTCTTCAAGGCTTTTCCTATCTGGATGGCGGGAATGGCCACGTTCTTCACAATTCCCGATATATCCGTGAACTGTAGCCGGAGGAACTCTACGTTCTTCTCCTGAACGATCTTAAGCACCTGCTCTTGAGAGTACATTGTATTATCATCTCCTGCGTAACCCGCGAAGTCACCATAAACAAAAACCCGCGAGATTGAAATCTAAAGCCCATATGCTAGGGCGCGATTACAGTTACGAGTCTGGCTCAACCTGGTGTTTTAAATAACTATCCATGGGAAAGGTTATTCCGGCTGCATTACCCCTGGCGCCGCAATTCTTGCGGCAGCAATTATGCTTATCTAGGGTTATACTGTTCATAAGGGATTTGATGTCCGGCAAAAAAGTTTTCGTGGTGGATGCAGGAGGCAGAGGAAATGCCATCGCCCATGCCTTTGCCAAAAGCAGCAGCGTGGAGACTGTATTCGTATCTCCCGGCAATGCAGGCAGCGAGATGATTGAGAAGTGCCGCATGGCAACAGTGCACGGCAAGCCTCCCAAGACCATCTCGGAAATGCTCGCTTTTGCAAAACACGAACTGATAGATCTGACGTTTATAGGGCCGGAGGGATACCTGTCCGATGGTATTGTCAATATATTCCAGGAAGAAGGCCAGAGAATCCTGGGTCCCAGGAAGGAAGCAGCCATCCTGGAGAACAGCAAGTGCACGACCAAAGATCTTCTTAAGAGCCTGAATGTTCCCGTGCCGCCCTGCAAAAACTTCGATGACCCGGCTCTTGCCAGGGAGTACACTCATCAGTTCTGCTCGGACAATCCCGGTCAGGGACTGGTGATCAAGGCCGACGGTCTAGCAGCGGGAAAGGGCTCAGTGGTCTGCTCCACAGAAGAGGAGGCCCTGTCAACAATCGAACGCATCATGGTCAACCCCAAGCTCTTCGGCCAGGCCGGAGAGAGAATCGAGATTGAAAAACGGCTGGAAGGGCGCGAGCTGATGTTCTTTGCCCTTAGCGACGGCAGGACGGCTTTGCCGCTGGAGTCGGCGTTAGACTACAAGCAGGCTTTTTCCGCAGATGAGGCTGTCGCCGTCCGGCTCTTCAATAAGCTCTCCAATAATCCCAATTTCGAGAACAATCCCAATACAGGCGGCATGGGCGGATTCTCGCCCCATCCATGGCTCGACGAGGAGCTGACGCAGAAGATAATGAATGAAATTGCCGTGCCCACTGTGCGCGGCTTTCACGAGGCCACCGGGCACGAATACGTGGGCGTGATCTACTTCGGGCTCATGATCTCAGAGGAGAAGGAGCCATCCGTGCTGGAGATTAATGTGCGGCTGGGTGATCCGGAGACACAGGTAATTCTGCCCCGCCTGGAGACGGACTTCTTCCAGCTATCGGAGGCATTGCTGGACAGAAAACTCGACTCGGTACCGCTGCAGTGGTCGCGTGACTATTGCGTAGGGATTTGCGCCACATCCGGCCGGGCCATCAAGCCTCACTCTTCTAGCGGAGGCGGGGAGCGGCCCGGCTATCCGGGAGAGCACTATACCAACATGCCTATCACCGGGCTGGAGAAGGTGGACCCAGAAGTTCTGGTCTACCACAACGGCACGGCCTTTGGCCAGGATGCCACGGGCAAGAGAAGGCTGTTTACCACGGGTGGCCGGGTGCTGACCATGGTCGCACGCGGCCGCAGCCTGGCCGAGGCCAGGATAAAGGCCTATGATAACATCAAACGGATCCGTTTCAATGGAATGCGCTACAGGAAGGACATAGGTCAGGGCTATCTATGATAATATTCGGTCTGGAAGGAACGGCCTGGAACCTGAGTGCTGCCCTGGTGGACGAGCAGGGTGTGATCTACGAGAAGAGCGCCACCTACACCCCGGCCAAAGGCGGCATCCACCCCCGTGAGGCGGCCCAGCATCATGCGCAGTACATGGCCAAGGTGGTTGGAGATGTGCTGGCTCACTCTCGCGAGCAGGGCTTGAAGGTAGATGCCGTCGCCTTCTCTCAGGGTCCGGGACTGGGGCCGTGCCTGCGCACAGTGGCCACTGCAGCGCGCACGCTCTCCCTTCGATTTGAGCTTCCGCTCATCGGCGTCAACCACTGCGTGGCGCACATCGAAGTGGGCAAATGGCAATCAGGGGCAACCGATCCGGCTGTGATCTACGTGAGCGGGGCAAACTCGCAGGTTCTGGCACTACGACAGGGGCACTACAGAATTTTTGGAGAGACCCTGGACATCAGCGTGGGAAATGCCATAGACAAGTTCGCCCGCACCATGGGCCTGACCCATCCCGGCGGCCCCAAGATAGAGGAGCTGGCCAGAGAAGCGAAGCAGTACATCCCCCTGCCCTACACCGTAAAAGGCATGGACCTCTCCTTCTCCGGGCTGTCCACAGCGGCTACTGAGGCGGCCAAGAAGCACGATCTGGCCGACGTCTGCTACAGCTTGCAGGAGACGGCCTTCGCCATGCTGGTCGAGGTCACAGAGCGAGCTATGGCCCATGCCGAGAAGAAAGAGGCCATGCTGGTTGGAGGCGTGGGAGCCAACAAGCGCCTGGGCGAGATGCTGAACATCATGTGCGAGGAGAGAGGCGCAAAGTTCTTTTTGCCGCCGCGAAAATTCATGGGAGACAACGGCAGCATGATTGCCTACACGGGCCTGATCATGCACAAGAGCGGGGCGACAACGCCGCTTGCGGAGTCAAAGGTGCGACCGGGGTACAGGACGGACGACGTGGCAGTGACGTGGGCGTGAATGCGGCACGCCCAAGGCCAGTGAAAAGACGGCAGCGCACCCGTGCAACAAGCTACGGTGTATTCATATTAAAATGAGTAGAAGAGGGGCACCTTACGGGTACCACTTCCGTCATCAGGCCCCGGATTGAATCCTTTGCGCAAAAGGATTTATTTCTCTTCTTCTCCCCTACCCCGGAGGTCATCGAGGTTATCTTCCATGAGCTTCTTGCTTTTTGTCTCTTCTTTTTTGCCACCCTTTCTCTCGGTATTTCTTTTCTTAAAATCAGCCAAGAATCTCACCTATACCTCATTTTCACAGGGAACTGTAATTAACCTTTCCATTCATTCATCCATCACTGCCAAATAGGCCCACTGGTCATAAATTCCCTTGGAGTCGCGATTATCGATTAACCTGCCTTTCCAGCCGGCCTCGCCAAGCGCCTTCGCGATGAGTTCCGCTTCTTTTTGCGTGTAAACGGTAAATAGAACCCTATTTTTCGCAAGGCTGGAGGCTTTGAGGAGAATGTCCCGCCAGAGAGGCCAGTTGAAATCATCTATCAGCCCCACCATGAATCCAAGAACGGTATGGACAGACCGGGCTGGAAAGATGCTGGGCAAGAGTCGGGCATCCAGGACGAAGCATCTTTCGGGGTCTAAAAGCTCGCTCTTTAGGCCCTGGCACAGATCGCAGCGATCGGAGTCCATGGAGAGAGGATGCTGCCCCAGGCGAACAAGCGCCTGTGTAGCCATGCCGCTGCCGCAGCAGACCTCCAGTATGCTTTCATCTTTGGGCAGTATCGGTTGTAAGAGCTGCACTAGCCTCTCGATTCTCTCTTCTACGTAAAGAGGCGCTCCATTCTGAGAGCAGCTATCGCAGAAAAGCTCCTCTGCAAGAGAGCGGGAAAAGTATTCCGTCAGAGCCGAGAAAAAATCTTCATCATTTGCATGCACCGTTTTTATGATCTTCGATCGCCATTTCTCTGCATGCTCCGGCAAAATCTTTTGAGAAGAATATCTATCCGTGAGAAGCAGCCATATCTCTGCCGGCTCGGATAAGTGCAGGGCAATTCCCAGATCTTTGACCTTTATGCAGGCATCTGTATCCAGCCCCTCCTGCAGTATCTGTGTGGTGACCGGCAGCTCAAGCAGATCTTGCCAGGACTCTTCTGCGAGAAATACGCTCTCTTCCTCACCCAGATCCAGTAGACGATTTAGTAACACAAACTAAATTCTGTATTGCCCAGGAATATCAAGCTTCTCGCTATATTGAAACGCATCACCCACAATATGCCGCCGCGATGCCGCCGGAACAATTATATTATATTCCTGGTAAAATGAGGCTGTTTGAAACTTGTAGATCTGCCTGGCGTCGGCTCTCGCATAAGAGAGCGCCTCTTAGAGCAATATGGGGATGAGGAAAAAGCCCTGCAAGCAGTCTTGAATGCAGATGTGGCCGGACTGTGCCGGGCTCTGAGCGAACGCCAGGCTCTCCTCCTGGTCCAGCATGCGCGGGGTTTGAAGTACCAAGTTACTCCCGAGCAGTTTCTGGCCACAGATGAAGCGGCCAGAATCCAACAGATGCTCATCACCCATCTGGCGAGCTATGCACATACAGAATACGCCCGGCTCAAGATAGGCACTCTGTTTGCCTCTTCTTCGGCACAGCTTCTGGAGGAGAACCGCGAGATTGCCAAGGCGGCGGCCCAGGCGGCAGAGAAGACGCAGGGGCAGAGAATGGAGGAGCTGCTGAAAAAAATCAGGCCGCTGCGGGAGAAGGCTGCCGCGAGGGTCAGGGAGAGGGCGGTGGCCGCCACCTCGACCGAGGCCTTTCAGAGGCTGAAGACGAGAGGACTGGACAGGCTGATCGACCTGCATCTGGCAGAAAGCCCGACGGAGCTGATGGACCTGGCCAGAAGCTACAGCCATGTCTGCCTGGTGGGCGAGGAGATGGACGGGCAGGCGGCTGAGGATATGGAAAGGGCCGAGTCTTTGGAAGAGTGGTATCTGGTGCCCGAGGCGGTCCTGGGATATTATGAGGATAACTTAGAGTGTCTGCTGGCGGCGACCCAGGCAGCAGGAAGGCTGCAGGACGCAGGCTTGAGCGGATTTGCGAAGTGGAAGAGCCTGCACAAGCTGCTCACGAAGCTAAATGAGAGCGGGGACATCGAGGGGGAACGGTTGAAGCGGCTGGCAGCGCGCCTGGGCGCATGCGTGGACGAGGCGGCCGCCTGGGCCAATGAGCAGCTGAAGAGTAAGATCGAGAAAAGCTCGCTAACCCTGGGCGGCACCGACCTGCTCTTAGTCATGAGCCGAGAGGAGGGCGTACGAGAGCTTTTGGAGGTGCAGATGAAGAGCGTCTTTGCCCAGGTCCTGAAGGATGCAAAGGCGCGCGCTGCAAGCGAGCTGGAGCTGGTGGGAGCGGAAGCGGTGTGGCTGGATGAGATATTCCCTGTGCAGGTATGCTACCCTCTGGAGCTGGACCGGCAGGAGCTGCGCGCCTTTGAGCAGGAGCTGCGAAGCCGCAGGGAAGGGCGGGGTTTGAAGACAAAGAGGGAAAATGCGCGGGGCCTGCAGGACAAGAGGGACGATGCTCTTGCCCTGGTGCATGCCCTGATGGAGTTTGACTATGCCTACGCACTGGGGCGGTTTGCCCTGGAAGAGAATCTCACATTTCCCGAATTCACCGAGGAGCCGTGCCTTTCCTTTGAGGAGGGACGACACATCTTTTTGGACCGGCCCGATCCTGTGAGCTACTCCTTAGGGGGGAGGGAGCACCCCGAAAAGGTGGCGCTGCTCAGCGGCGTCAACTCGGGCGGCAAGACCACGCTCCTGGATCTGATCTCCCAGATCGTCATCCTGGCGCACATGGGCCTGCCCGTGCCGGCGCGAGCCTGCCGCCTCTCCCTATTTGAGGAGTTTTACTACTTCAGCAAAAGCCGCGGCACGCTCTCAGCCGGGGCATTTGAGACGGCCATGAGAAAGTTCGCAGTGGTGGAGAACGAGAAAAGAAAGATCATCCTGGCGGATGAGCTGGAGGCCATTACTGAGCCCGGAGCCTCGGCGCGCATCATCGCCTGCATGCTGGATGAGCTGAACCGGCGCGGCTGCGTGGCCGTCTTCGTCAGCCACCTGGCAGAGGATGTACGCCGCTATGTCGAGACGCCTGTGCGGGTGGACGGGATCGAGGCGGAGGGGCTGGACGAGAACAACAACCTCTGCGTCTGCCGAAGCCCGCGCTACAACTATCTGGCCAAGAGCACTCCCGAGCTGATACTGGACCGACTGGTGAGATCCACCAAGGGACCGGAGCGGGATTTTTATGCCAGGCTGCTGGCGAAGTTTAAATGAGGTGCTCCTTTTATATTCTAGAGCCAGACTATTTTTATGGAAATCTGGCAGATAGTCGTGATCTGTATTCTCATGCTCCCCATCTTTCTGATCGCCAACTACGTCGTCGTCAAGAAGGCGGCATCGGAGCGACGCAGTCGCGACGAAAGGATTGAGCGGGCCGTGGCTGCGAGCGTGGCTGCCAGCTACACGGACAAGAGCAAGCGCTTTGAGAGCTGGTCCAGGTACAAGGCGGCAAGAAAGAGGAAGAAGAATTGAGATTCTCGATTCAACTTTAAAAAATAGTGACTCTTTTAGCGATTCTATCTCGTCACTACTGCAAACTGCTACTCTACTCGAAAAGAATTGCTGCCGCCTGCAGGCTCGCGCGTGCGCACGTGTGTGGTTCCGGGCCCGCCTGGGCGAGCGGGTCTGCCCGAGATTAGCAGAGAATCGGAGATAGAGTGAGAAACACGGCATAAGTCTCTATTTTTTGAGTATCGTATCCTAATTTAGAACCGATCCGTCCTAAAATACTGACAGAAAAAATTAAATAAGAAGCAAATAGTATTGATCAGTATTAAAGATGCGTATTAATTCCAGGCGGCCGGTATACATGCCTACAGAATATTATTTAGAACGCACCTGTCCAAGTGCCGATATACACATTGATAATATGGCATCAAAAAAAGATAATATATTGAAATGGTGTGATGAAGATAAAACATTTCAATCACTTCATATTTTACAGACATTGTATATATTGTTGTATATTATTCACTTGCCGGCCGCGGCCTCGTCTCTGAGCCTCTTTTGCCCGCCCGATGTAGATGTCTCGGGTGAAGGCGTCTATGAAATGAATTTCATTTCAAGAGATGATGCACGCGGCTTGTCTGCACTGCTCCAAATTCCGGAGGGACTCAGCTACGCTGGAAACGCAACGATCATTTGGAATGGCACAAAATCATCATGTGAGCCTTACCAGAGCGGCCAGGCTCTACAGTGGGACATTTCTAGTGCACTAAAATCCTGCAGGCATATCATTGTCAATGAATGGGAACCAAATCCTCCCGGCACGGATACGGGAAAGGAATGGGTTGAGCTATGCAATCCAACATCTCAAGCAGTCAATATCGGCGGGTGGAAGATTGTCGATAGCTACTATGGAAAGTCCGTTTCTATTCCTATGGGCACAACTATCGTTCCTGATGGCTATCAACTCTTCACCTGGACCAACGGCTCGTTGATCAACTCATACCCAACCAGCATTTCCCTTTTGGATTCCGCCAGCTGCGAGGTTGACCGCACATCTTCGGCCAAGGATGATAAGAACAATGACCTCTGCTGGGCACGCAATCCCAATGACAAGGACCTGGATAGCGATCTGGACTGGAAATTCCAGGCGGCAACTCCAGGAAGTTCTAATGGTGGAGCATCTGCAGATATTTATGCAGGTGAAGCGTTTCGTCTGCAGTTCAATCTCACAGCAGGCTGCAGCGCACAAAACCAGGCGCAATTGTCGGCGGAGATGCTCTCCTCAGCAGGCAAAATTTTAGCGCCGACACTTCCGTTAAACATCAGAAGAGCAAACTTGAGCCTTTCCGCCTCACCGGATAGATTCGATATCTCTAAGGGCGATGAGATTGCCTGGACCATTCTGCTGGAAAACGATGGGAACGGAACGGCATACAGCGTCGTTGTCAATGTGACAATTGATCAGGGATTGCAGCTTGTAGACATAGATTCGCCGAAGAATGCACAAAGCTGGAGCTATGCATACCTTGCACCAGGCCAGACTGAGCAAATCATCCTCAAAGCCAGAGCGGTATCCGCCCAGAGCACCTACTCAAGCATCTTTCAAGCCCGCTGGGGCCCCGGTCCCTGTCAGGAGGGCAGATCGCACTCAGTGCTCGGGGCAAGAACCGCCCTTAAAAAGCAGCCGGACCAATCTCGCAGTCTGACCTTAGGCGAAGCCGCCTGCTTTGAAATCTCTGCCGACCTGCCCCGCGGTGCTCACGATCTGTGGATCAACGATACTATTGCAGAGGGCCTGATCTACAATAAGACCAGCCTGTCCGTGCAGGGCCCTGCAGTGCAGCACGAGATGGTTACCGAAAATTCAGACGGCACCCAGCAGATCGCATGGTTTTTTGGAGACGCAGGCCCCGCTGAGATCATAGAGATCACCTACAGCTGCCTGCTGGCAAACGCGCCCGAGAACCAGGACGGATCCGTCCTGG
>JBAQXX010000059.1:0-23786 GCA_049299735.1 Methanothrix sp.
GGCGTATTCCAGATCTCAGATACTCCCTCTGATGTGGAGGTCGACACTGAGTACGACAAGATGAGAATCGCCAGCGTCTCTACCGACACCATCACAATGGACAACAAGGACAACTCCATAACACTGAACAAGAACAAAGACACCACACTGATGGTCGGTATCGGCATCAAGACCGCCGATCAGGATGTTATAACTGCTGAGGACCCGCTCAGGTTCTACATCTACAAGACAGTCACCATCGAGGGCGCTGCTGCTGAAGCCGCACCAGTAGTCGCTGAAGCCGCACCCGCTGTCGAGACTGCTCCAGCTGTTGAGGCTGCTAAGGAAAACGTAACCGTTGCTGAGGCCGCTAAGACTGAAGCTACCGAGGACGTAACCGAGGCTAAGGCTGCCGAGACCGCTGCTGCCGAGAATGTAACCGAGGCTAAGGCCGCCGAGAAGGAAGCTACACCCGGATTCGAGAGCATTCTCGCCATAACCGGACTCCTGGCAGTTGCCTTCCTGGTACTTGGCAGAAAAGAGTAATATCAAATAAATAGCTGGAGGGCCTAGGCTCTCCAGAACTATCCCTTTTTCAGTCTGTATCGCCGTTATTTTCTATTTGAGTTCTTCGTTATCGCGTCAGGTATTCTCTCACCAAAAAAGATATATAGGATCTTCTGCGAAGCAAACTCGCTCGGTCATCTTTAATGGAAATGGAGGGCTTTGAGGCCGCATTAAACTGCATTGCCAAGTCTTGGATTGTTGCTTCAGAGATATTTTCAGGGATGATCTGGAAGAGCAAAGTATAGGAGGTCTAACAATAATGAAGCTCGTATCAATTATGCTTGTAGCACTGATGATGCTGTTCACAGTAGCTATGGCTGTAAATGCGGAAGAGACTGCTGCTAAAGAGGCAATAGAGACAGTAGCCACTGCCACAGAGAATGTAACGTCCGAGGCAGAAGCTGCTGCCGAGAATGTAGAATCCGAGGCCAAAGTTGCTGCCGAGAAGGTCAACGAGAGCGCTACCGAGGCAAAAGAGACGGTCGAGATTGCTGCTACCAAGGCTGAAGAGAAGGTCGAGATAGCCGCTACCAAGGCTGAAGAGAAGGTCAACGAGTCCGCTACAGAATCCGCTAAGGCCGCCGAGACCGCTGCACCTGGATTCGAGAGCATTTTTGCCATAGCCGGCCTGCTAGCAGTCGCAAGCCTGGTGCTGAGCAGAAAAGAGTAGATTGGATTATTTCCCAAATGGGTATTTTCAATTTTTTTATATATAGTTCAATTACAAACTTTTGATGGGAATTTCTATAAACTCTCTAAAATCAATATTATAATTAATTTGTAAAATATATATGTATATTTCTATATGGGGTGGCTATCGAAGAACGGCCGAAAATGAAGGTCCATTCGATCGGCAGATACTTGACCGACAGGTATATAGACTAAAGTGCCTCTCATTAAAAGGCTTCATTTGCATTGATTCAAAAAAATTGTTGAGATGTTTTTGCGAGCACCGATCGATTCTTGAAATCGATAAAAGGATACATAGGATAAATGAGATTTGGAAATGGCAGAGACGGCTTGAATATTGTTCCAGGAGAGACGACCGACGTGACATGTTCCTATTTGGGACGTGATACTGGGACACTTTTCCTAATAAATGGATCCAAGCCTGCATATTCCCAGGAATGCTTGCCAAAAGCACAGGCGAAAGGCCTGCTAAGCAACCATGGCGATATTAAAAGGATTTGATTATAATAATATTTTCATTTCGTTTTAACGAAGTAGCATTCTTCCCCAAGTGCCTCTGCAACCGGTTGAAGTATCTCTGCGCATTACGAGACAACAGATACGACTCAACCAGTTTCTTTTCGGATCCGCATCAAAGGACTTCAACCAAATCGAAGATCAAGGCTTAAAATTATCTAGAGGCAAGAATGTCATTTGGAAATTTAAATATCATAGATCCGCTTTGCCGAGCATTGGCCAAGGAAGGATACACTGCACCGACTCCCATACAGACGCTGGCCATACCCCATCTTTTGAATGGAAAAGACCTGATGGGCATCGCTCAGACAGGCACAGGCAAGACCGCAGCATTCGTGCTGCCCATACTGCAAAAGATATCGGAAGAGCGCAGGCCCTCCGTTCCCGGAGTTCCGCGCGCTCTGGTGATAGCACCTACAAGAGAGCTGGCCGCACAGATAGACCAGAGCTTTGCCACATACGGCCAGTTTCTGCGCTTTAGACATACCGTCATATTCGGCGGCGTCCGTCAAGGGCCGCAGGTCAAGATGCTTTCTCAAGGCGTCGATGTCCTGGTAGCCACACCCGGCCGGCTGCTCGACCTGATGAATCAGGGTTACATTATGCTCAAGGGCGTGGATTTCTTCGTCTTAGACGAGATCGACCGGATGCTTGACATGGGTTTCATCAAGGATATGCGCAGAATAGTCTCGGCGCTGCCGCAAAAGCATCAATCGCTCTTCTTCTCGGCCACCATGTCCCGGGAGACCGGCGAGTTTGCAGAAAAGCTTCTCACAAATCCGGTACGCATTGAGGCCACTCCCCAGGCCAGTACTCTCGAGTGCATCAAGCAGAGCGTCTTCTTTGTGGATCAGAATAACAAGTATCCGCTATTGGAGGGGCTCATCAGAGATGAAGAGATGGAACGCGTCCTGATCTTCTCCCGAACCAAGCACCGGGCGGATAAGATCGCAGAGGCGCTCAACAAGAGCAGGATCAATGCCGATGCCATTCACGGCAACAAGTCGCAAAACCAGCGCACTAAAGCCATGCATGATTTCAAATCCGGTCACTTGAGGGTGCTTGTGGCCACGGATATTGCCGCGAGGGGAATTGACGTTGATGACATATCCCATGTGATTAACTTCGATCTGCCCAACGAGCCGGAGAGCTACGTCCATCGCATCGGTCGCACTGGGCGTGCCGGAGCGGATGGCAAGGCATACTCGTTTTGCGCTGCAGATGAACGCAATATCCTGCGCAGCATTGAGCGGCTGACACGGACAAAAATTGAGGTCATGGAGCACCGGTACCATTCCGAAACGGCAAAGATGGCCGTGGGCGCTGCAGCCGAGTCGGCCAATTCCTATCGAGGGAGGGCCACGGCGAGAGGGTCCAGGCAGGAGAGCGCGCACAAATCAGCACCCAGAAAGCCGTATCCCGTCAGGCGACGCTAGTTGAAAAAGCTGGACGATCCGAGGTCGGGCTATTTTATATCCCAAAATAGCCGACTATTTTTTATTACATCGGGAGTGCAGAGGGTCACGAATACCCCAACCTTCAGGTTGGGGATGAAGTGAACCCTCGCCGTTTTTTGCGTTAAATCATATCGATCAACCGTTGCTTCTTTTAAAATGAAATCGTATTTGGCACTTTAGCCACAGGTGGTGCCACCCACCTATGGCTAGGATGTGATAAGCGTTGGAATTGCGCAGCTTCGGCCATGGCTATGGTCAAATTACCTACCACATCGTACTGGTGCCAAAGTATCGATACAAGATATTCTATGATAAGCGAGTTAAAAAGGATTGTGATTCGCATGGAGCAAGGCTACAAAAATCATGCAATGGAAATTGTAGATGATCATGTTCACCTGTTCCTGGAATTCCGCCCGAGCTATTCTCTTTCAAGAGTCGTTCAATTTTTGAAAGGAGGCAGTTCATATAGAATGTTCAAGCTTCATCCCGAATATAGTCCTAAAAGGGTGACTGCCTTCACTGCCCATATCAGACTAAACATAGCTAGCAAAGCATGAGAGGTTTTTCATCCGCCACGTATGAGCCTTAAGGATCATGGGTGTTTAGAGTGGGGTGGCCGCACGCAGTTTGATTTTTCCTTGTACCATTATTTTTGTTTTGTATCTTTGATATTAAAGCCGCGCTTCTCGAAGAACTCTAATAATGCCTCTTCGACCACCTGGCTCTGAGCCCACAAGCTACTTTTAACCTGTGCCGTGTAAACCTTCAGCATTTTGGATATCGGTTCGGATAAGGTCAATGTAGTTTTGGGCATTATGAATTATTTATTAGGCATTTAGTTTATATAGATTATGATCTTTAAAAATATGGGCGCTAAACTATTTTTATCAAAAGGGGATGCTCTTCCTCGCACAAAGAGGTCCGTACAATCTTCTGGCCTCATCAGTGCTCATGACAGTTCTCGCCTGGATCACCCACGCTCTGAGGATTGTCATCATAGCTAGGTCCGTGGGCTACGATATCCCTCTGATCGTTCTTATTTTTGGGCTGCCCCTCGTCAGCGCCCTCTCCCTTATCCCGGTGACCATCTCTGGCCTGGGGCTTGTTGAGGGAGGTCTTGCAGTCCTGCTCGCGGGCGCGGGAGTGCCTGTAGCAGTGGGCGTCTCGATAGCGCTTATGGATAGGGCTATCACCGTGGCCTTTCATATACTGATAGGGGCGCGTGCCGCCGCCAGGACGCTATAACGCGAAGAGATTACACCGGCGATTTCGATACACTATCCTGATTGCGGCCATAACTCTTTGTGCGCAATATGATCCTTTTATGCGGCGGGCATTGATTGTATGCAATAGATCCCTGACAATAGCGCTTCTTTGGAATATTCTGGGATTTTCCACCCGATCGTACAGCCCGAGATTTCGCTCCAGCTCCCTGCACCAGGCACAGGAGATCTCCGGGCAGAGCGTTAAAGCCGGATTGGACGATAGCATTTCCGTCATGGCCTGCAGAGCTTCTCCGGTGCTGACAAGAATAGAATGTGCTTCGCCTATCATCCCCTCCCGCAATAGCCCTCTATTTCTCATGGGCGGGACGAGATTATGCAAAACATTACAGCAGGCATGGCAATCGTCTTTCTGCAAAACGCAAATCGTCCCCTCATCATTATAGCTCGCATAAACCTTTATGGGTGCGGCAGAGATCAGGCCTGCATCATACTGAGCGGCATGCCGGATGGCCACCAGATTGTCTCCCAGCCCCACGAAGAGGGACTTTCCGCCAACATTTGAAAGCAAGTTATAGGGCAGGTAGGGCTCAGATCGTGGATGGTGGGGCTGTGTAAGATATCCTGCCAGCTTGCCCAAGGCGGCAACCGACTTTACCGGATGGCGGCTTCGCACTGCCTCCGGCCTCTTTCTCAATGCCTCGGGTACGGTTCCCGTAACGCAGGGAAGAGATATGTCAAACGGGTGCGCCTGCGCCTGCTCGACTGTCAGGTAATAGAAATTGAATGCATTGACCATAAGTGTTCCCTCCTCGCCCAGCACATCCAGCACGGCATCTATCAATCCGTCCGCACCACCTTCCACCCGGCCTACCTTGCTCAGGGCTATTCCCAGGCTGAGGTGATCGCCCCGATCAATTCCCATGGATCTTAAATCGTCAGACAGTCTCTCTTTAGATAACTGCATTTCGCCTCTTGATGCCTAGAATATCTCTTGCCTCATCGGGTGTGGCTATATCCCGCCCCAAATCCCTGGCCAGCCTTACAATCCGTCTAACCAAAGCCTCGTTGGTCGCCAGCTCCTTTTTTGGGTAATTATAGTAAATGCTGTCCTCGATGCCGACTCTGACATGGCCGCCCATCAATATTGGCTCCTCGCTGTTTAGTGTGGGTAGATCTTGGGAATAAGAATTTTGAACCAAAGAAGCGATCGCTAAAATACATGTTCCTGGACAACCTACCGCTATCAGTTATCTATTAGGTCTAATTCCTTGACAACTATAAGTCATGAATCTCGCTGATCGATATCCTGAGGTTACCCACAGAGAATAGCGAAGAGCCTCAATATTGCTGCCACGTTGATCCTGGTCTGAAACCGCCCAATCCCCGTAGCAGACCAGGTGCTTGCAGGAGGCAGAGAGCCCACCAGATATACCAGATCTTTCAACTCTGCAGGGATGCTTCCCAATGATCCCAAGAGGAGATTAACTTGTAGGATTGCGAAGGACGAAGCGGGAAGTCTCCATCCTTCAGGGTGGGGATGAAAGCGGAGTCCTTTGCCCTAGTTTCTGCTCACCAATAACTATTTAAGGTAATAATGCGATACATATATTTTGGTAAATCCAATGAAGTATAAGCTCGACAGGTCTGCGCACTCCGTGTACTCACTCCACTATCACTTGGTTGTAGTCATCAAGTACCGGAGGAAAGCACTCTATGACGAAGCGATTCGAGAGAGGCTAAAACAGATTATATGGAGTTTGACGGATGAACTTGGAATAGAAATACTTGCACAAGAGCCCGCCGAAGATCATCTCCATATACTGTTCACAGCGACACCTACAACCAACTTATCCAACGTCGTGAATGTAATCAAGGGCGTCACTGCCAGAAGACTCCGACAAGAATTTCCACAAACCAAAGAGTTCCTTTGGGGGGACTCCTTTTGGTCGAATTCATACTTCATCGCCAGTACAGGGCAGGTATCTCTTGATGTCTTGATGCAGTATGTAGAGTCTCAGATGGAGAAAGTATGATTGTAAGCTACAAGTATCCCATATTCCCGGACAAGATAACTCAATGGAAGTTGGCTGAGAATTTGGATGCTTGCAGGTGGCTCTATAATCGGCTTCTCGATGATCTGAATGAAGCAAAAGAAAAAGGCATCAAGCTCAAGACTTATGACACTCAGAACATGATCCCATCCATGAAGCTTGAGAATCCGAAGCTGAATCTGGTCTATTCCAAAGTCCTCCAAATGGTGAATTACACTCTTTGGTCTAACATCAAAGGGCTCTCGGCATCAAAGAAGAACGGTCGGAAGATCGGACATATCCGCTTCAAAGGGTATGGTTGGTACAATACCCTGAATTACAACCAATCAGGCTTCAAAATCGATCAAGATCATAGCCTATTACACCTCTCCAAGATCGGAGATATGCTGATCAAGATATATCGAAATATCGAAGGTCGCATCAAAGCCGTCATAATCAAGAGAGAAGGCGAGAGATGGTTCGCCATAGTCCAGGCCGATCAGGAACCACAGCCGTTACCGGAAACTGGAGAAGCAATTGGTCTGGATGTCGGTCTGACTTCTTTCGTGGTCGATTCCGAAGGTAATGAGATAGAGAATCCAAGATGTGCCGAGCAATCTGCTGATAAACTGGCAAAGCTGCAAAGAAAGCTAGCCAGAGCGGTGAGGGGATCGAATAATTATACGTCCCTCAAGGATAAGATAGCTAAGCTGCATATGAGAATCAACTACCAACGAGACGATTTCCTGCATAAGCTCTCTAGGATGTATGTCAATAACTTCGATATCATTTGCGTTGAGGATCTCGATGTCAAAGGTCTGAAAGAGAAAGGCCATAATAACGGTATGCATCGCAGCATTCATGATGCATCCTGGTCAAAATTCATATTCATGCTTTCGTACAAGGCTCAAAGTGCTGGTCGAAAGTTGATAAAAGTAGATCCCAGAAACACCACTCAAAGGTGTTCTGCTTGTGGAAGCATAGTGAAGAAAGAACTGTGCGACAGATTGCATGAGTGCCCTTATTGCGGTTTCTCATGCAATCGAGACTACAATGCTTCCAGGAATATACTCATCACAGGGATGGAACAGCCCGTAGCGCCCATAGAGTCAAAACCTCTACATCACGTATCTGTGATGCAAGTTTTGGCGATGACGTGGGAAGCCGCGCCCTTCAGGACGCGGTAGTTCACGGAAACCAATTATCATTCAAATCTAAATTGGGATCATATCCTTGAGTGTGCAGGCAGGAACCGAGTGGTTCCGCTTTTGTATCTGGCACTTGGATCTTCACAGGCTCCACGAGCCCTAAAAGATGAGTTTGATATCAATGTCATTCATTGCCTGAAGCTTGCAGCCGAACTGAGAGAGGTTCTTGGATTCCTGGATGTTCCGGCAATACCCTTCAAGGGACCGCTTCTCGCGATACAGGCATATGGTAGTGTTTCTTACAGACAGTTTGACGATCTGGATCTGCTGATCCATAGAGAAGATTTTCCTATCGCAAAAGCGGCATTGCTTGAGAGAGGCTACTTGATGATAGATAAACTCAGTGCGCACCAGGAAGCAGCATTCCTCAAGTCCCGGCACCATTGTCAATTTTTAAATCCAAGGCGCGGAACTTTTTTGGAAATTCACTGGCAGATTGCACCAAAAATTTACTCGTTCTCCCTTAATGTGTCTGATATTTTTGAAAGATCCGAGAAAGTTAAAGTATTCGGTCAAGATATGCTTACCCTCTCACGAGAGGATACTCTGCTGGCGCTATCTGAACATGGAACCAGACACTATTGGAGCAGGCTGGCCTGGATCTGTGATATAGCCAAGCTATGCCAGTCGGAATTGGATTGGCATGAGACGCTTGATCGGGCTGAATGCCTGGGAATAAAAAGAGCTACTCATCTTGCCGTTTCTTTGGCCCGGGATATCCTTGGAGCTGAAGCGCCAAATTTGCCTACAGAAAATGTCGATAAAACAACTGCACTTCTGGAAAGAGAGGTTTTGGAAAGGCTATTTTCCAAAATCTCACCGACGGATCCAAAAACCGAACTATTCTATATCCGTGCCAGGGAAAGAAGCCAAGACAAGCTCAGGTATTACATATACAGGGCAATCTTGCCTACTCAGGAAGACTGGAATTGCATAAATCTTCCCGCGTCACTTTTTCCGTTCTATAGTCTGGTCCGGCCGGTAAGGCTCATGAATAGGTACGGATCAAAGGTAGTGAAGTGGTTACGCTAGATTCCAAGAGTCCATTCCAAAATTATGCCATGTCTCTGCTCGAGGACATGCCTCACCAGGTAGCTTTGGTTATGGGCCTTATGGTATTTACGGCCCTCTTCGAGGGAGTCAGTTTGTTGCTTTTGGTTCCAATGCTTCAGATCGTGGGACTGGACACTGGAAACGGAAATTTAGGATATATTGCAGGTTCTATTGCCTATGCATTTTCAGCTTTCAGTATAACGCCTACATTAGAAATCATCCTAATTTTATATATTGCCGTGGTAAGCTTGCAGTCCAGGCTCAACCGACTTCAATCAAACCTGAGCTCAAAAATCCAATACAATTTCATCACCCACCTGAGAGTGAGATTTTATAATGCTCTGACTAATGCTGATTACCTCTATCTTTCCCGGAAAAGATCATCAGACCTGGCCCAGCTTCTGATGCAAGAAACGGATCGGGTTGGCTATGGAACATTTCAAATCTTAAATCTTGCCGCCAACATAATTATTTCATTGGTTTATGTGATGATGGCATTTCGCCTCTCTGCACCGGCAACTGTCCTGGCGCTGATCTCAGGAATCTGCCTGGCCCTATTGCTGCGTGAACGCACGGAAAGGTCCAGGATCGCCGGTCGCAAGATCTTCCAGTCCAATAAGAGCTTATTCGCCTCCGCTCTGGAGCATATGGCTGCCTTAAAGACGACCAAGAGCTACAGTGCCGAGAGGAGGAATGCAGAGATCTTCTCCCGCCAGGCGGAAGAAATTGGACAGGGAAATATCGGGGTATTTTACCTGTATGCATTAGTTGCTAACCTCTATGAGACGGGCTCGGTCATAGCCTTAAGTGCTATTCTGTATGTCTCCATTACTTTTTTAGATGTGCCTTTGGCATCCCTGCTGATTCTCCTATTCCTGTTTGCCAGGCTCATGCCCAAATTCTCGACAATTCAGGGAAGCTACCAGCGGTTCATAGCACTTTTGCCCGCGTTCTCGGCACTCGATGAGACGGTTCGAGAGATGGAAGAGGCAGCAGAGGTAAAAACGAAATATGAAGAAAATGAAGACGAAGTCACTTTGGGTCGATCGGTGGAGTTTAGAGATGTCTGCTTCGCCTATGACAACAGAACCGTATTTGACAGGGATTAACTTGAAGATCCCTCTCGGCCAGACAGTAGGTCTGATTGGGCCTTCGGGGTCGGGCAAGAGCACAATGGCTGACCTTATTATCGGGCTCATAAGGCCGGTCAGTGGTTCGATATTCGTAGATGATAAGGCGCTTACGCAGGATCGAGTCAAAGCATGGCGAAAACACATAGGCTATGTGTCGCAGGATACATTTCTATTTAATGATACTGTGAGAGCTAACCTCTTATGGGCTTGCCCAGAGGCATCCGAAGAAGATATGAATGAAGCACTCAGGCTTGCCGCAGCCGACGAATTCGTATATCGACTGCAAGATGGCATGAATACGCTCTTGGGGGATCGAGGGGTGCGATTATCGGGGGGTGAACGACAACGTCTGGCCCTGGCACGTGCCTTACTCCGTAGGCCGTCATTGCTCATTTTGGACGAGGCTACCAGCAATCTCGACTCGGAGAGCGAAAAACGAATTCAAGAAGCTGTGGAGAGCCTGCACGGCAGTCACACTACATTTATCATAACCCATCGCCTTTCCACGCTGAGGAATGCCGATACAATTTGTATCCTGGAAAATGGCGGCATAGTTGAGCAGGGGAGCTGGAACGATCTGCTGGCGAGCAAGGGACGTTTTCTCGGTCTTTGTGTGATACAGGGGATGGAAAAATCACCGCAATCAAATATATTCTGATCGGTTTGAATTACTGGTCGATCTTCTTGTGTGCCTCTTCCCTGGTATGTTTGTGGAAACTTTCAACTTTTTATATGTTGGAATGCAACATAAATCAATTGGAGTGATTTAGTTGAAAGTCGTCACGTTCAAAGACATACACAGCAAGCCCAATCCCCACGGAGTGGATGCCAGGAGCCTTAGCGACAAAGAAAATGCCCAGGTGACGCACATCACCTTGCAGCCGGGCGAGTCCCTGAAAAAGCATATCACACCCGTGGATGTGGTCTTCTACGTGCTGGAAGGCCAGGGTGTGGTGGAGATAGGCGAGGAGAGAGCAGTAGTGAAAGCAGATACGCTGATCGAAAGCCCGGCCAAAATTGCTCACCGCTGGATTAACGAGAGCCAAGGAACGCTACGTATATTGGTGGTAAAGACGCCCCGGCCCAAAGAAGCCACGAAGATGTTGTGAGAGAAATGACTGCTACGTCTACTGATGAAAACAAAGCCCTCGTCCGCCGCTTCTTTGCCCTGGGCCCCTCCCGAGGTGACCTGAGGGCCGCGGACGAGTTGCTGGCCAGTGGCTTCGCCCTGCATGTGCCGCTTTCCTGCTCACCGGGAGTCCAGGGAATGAACGAAGTTATCACTGCCTGCCGGGCCGCTTTTGAGCACCTAGATGTTACTGTGGAGGATATGGTGGCAGAAGAGGACAAGGTCGCAGCCCGCTTCACTGCCCGGGGCATCTGTAGAGTCCTGAAAGTATTTCGCACCTGCTCCGATTCCATTTCGTGTGAATAATTCATACTTCCTCTCATAGTCCAAACAACCTGTGGCCAATAGCAAAATACATCTCCTGGCGCATCTTTCTTCTGAATGCCCTTTCTGGGGTTTCAAGATGCTCAAACTCCAGACTTCCGTGCGGCCTATTGTTGTACCATTCCCAAAACTCTTCAAATGAAGAAAAAGCTAATCGATGCCTCTTATATTCGCCAAACCATCGCTCTAGCTTTCCGTTTGTCTGAGGATGCTTAACCCTCGCCAGGATTGGCTTTATGCCATGCTTTTGAAGGTGTCTCTTGAATTCACTATCCCATTTGCCGTCTTCATGAATACGATGGGCACCGAATTCAGCACCGTGATCCAAGATAAGCTCTCGCATGGGGCAGAGCCACCAGTATCTTTCGACCAGTTCATCCACTACAGATTTGCTGTTCTCGGTATTGATATTCATGAACTCCCCGCCGGCAAGGATCATCCTTGATGCATCATCAATGATAACGCAAACCTTGAGATCTGACCAACCTGATTCATGCCAATCGATATGTCCTGCGGACAGACTATGCTTGCGCTCATACCTAACCCACTTGCGTCGCTTCTGTTTCTTCGGATCTTCATGAGCCAGGCCCGCCGCCTTGAGATACATGTGAATGCGGTTATGGGAGATGCGGATCTTAAACACCTTTCTTACAGCGACCTCCAGCATCCGAGCTCCAAATCTATAACGCCGATATCCCTCGCCAACGACCTGTGCCTCATGCTCGTCAAAGGGCTTCCTGGGACGGCCCATGTTCTCGCCGATTGCAGGTTCCTGTTTGCTCTCTGCATAGCTTTTCCAGATTTGTTGGACTCTTCTGCGCGATATCTTCATATCCTGTGCAATCAGCTTTGTAGTCACCCCTTTCTGCTTTTGGCGGATAATCCAATGAATCTTGCGTTGGTCCAATTTCATAACCCGTGTTACGGGTTCGGGGGTAAAACGTGTGCGAAATACTTTCGGGACTACACACTGCCCGGGGCATTCACAAAGGCGCTTTCATGGGCCTGCCGGCTACTGGCAAGAGCATAACCATGACGGGCATTGAGATCTTTCGCATCGAGAACGGCAGGATTGCAGAGCTTTGGGGCGAGGCCAACCTGCTGGGACTGATGCAGCAACTGGGGATCCTGCCACCTTTGGAAGGGCAAGGATAGTTGATTCAGACAACATTGTATATTACTAATATCAAAAGATCTGTCTTTTGCAGAGGCGGCAAATTTTTTGCATCCCCGAGCGCTGAAAAGGAATGTTATAAAAATAATCACAGCACGCACTGGTTGCAATCCTGGCATTGGCATTTGATGTTGGATATTTTCCATTTCAGCGCCCAGCGCTTCATATCCTTGACAATGTCGATGATCTCAAGGCCGCTCTGTGTGAGGGTGTACTCGCTCTTCACGGGGAAGGATGTGCGGTCCACTCTGTTCTCGACGAGGCCTTCCTTCTCCAGCTCCCGCAGGCGCGCCGAGAGCACCTTCTGGGTGATGCCTAAGAGGCCGCTCTTCAGCTCGGAAAAGCGACGGGTGTGTCCGTCTCCCTTGTAAAGTTCCAGGAGAATGAGCAGCGTCCATTTTCTGGCGATGTACTTGACGGTCAGGTTAACTGTGCATCCTTCCTGCATGGTATCTTTGCAGAAACGTTTTAGGCTAAATATCTTGGTATCCTATGTATAGAAATAATCGAAATGGAGAATATAGAAATGGCTGCAATTGAGAAACCGGATATGTTCTGCTACCAGTGCTCCCAGACCGCCGGAGGCACAGGCTGCACCATTAAAGGAGTCTGCGGAAAGGAAGCGATCGTGGCCCGCCTGCAGGACAACCTGCTCTTCGCTATCAAGGGCATCAGTGCCTACCTTTACCACGCGCGGGAATTGGGCTACACCGATCCAGAGGTGGACGCATTCATTGAGCGGGGCTTCTTCTCCACTCTTACCAACGTCAACTTCGATCCCCAAGAATTCCTCAACCTGGCAGTCCAGGCCGGGGAGATGAACGTCAAAACTATGAAGCTTCTCAAAAAGGCGCACATCGAGACCTTCGGCGAGCCGACGCCAACACAAGTGAAGACCGGAACCGTCAAAGGCCACGGCATTCTGGTAACCGGTCATGACCTGCATGCGTTGGATAAGCTCTTGCAGCAGGTAGAGGGCACAGACGTCTTTGTGTACACCCACTCCGAAATGTTGCCCGCCCACGGCTATCCGGGATTGCGCAGGTACAGGAACCTGGCCGGAAACCTGGGGCGAGCCTGGTTCGACCAGCGGCAGCTTTTTGCTAAATACCCCATGGCCATCTTGGGCACATCCAATTGCTTCCTTATCCCCAAGGATGAGTACAAGGATCGCATGTTCGCCACCGGGCCAGTCTACCTTCCGGGAGTAAAGCATATTGACGGTTATGATTATTCGGAGGTTATCGCCAAAGCTCGTGCTCTGCCGGTGCAGCCGGACGCGCCTGGAGAGTATGTGCTCACAACGGGCTTTTCCACCTCCGTCCTGCTGAGCCATGCGGCCAAGATCAAGCAGCTTGTTCAGGATGGTAAGATCAAGAGGTTCTTCCTGGTGGGAGGATGCGACGGTCCGTCGAATAAATGGGACTACTACCGCGAGTTCGTGCAGAAGCTGCCCAAAGATACTGTCGTTCTCACTCTCGCATGCGGAAAATACCGCTTTAACGACCTGGACCTTGGTAACATCGAGGGCATTGCTCGGCTTATCGATCTCGGCCAGTGCAACGATGCTATTGTCGCTGTGGAAGTTGCCCAGGCTCTGGCGGGACTATTTGGGGTAGGCGTGAACGATCTGCCCCTGACACTGGTGGTAAGCTGGATGGAGCAAAAGGCAGTGGCCATACTCTGGTCCCTGCTGGCGTTGGGAATCAAGGGCATTTACCTGGGGCCCATTGTTCCCGGCTGGATCAATGCGGATATGCTCAAGATCCTGGTGGATAAGTACGACATCAAGCTGATTAGCACACCTGATGAGGATATTAAGAAGATGATGGGATGAAGGGCAGTTCGCCCCCTTCCTTCCATCGCCCACCAGATCTTGGTGTTGTCAGTCACATGTCTTGTAGATCATTTTGGGTATATCTGAGGATTGCTGTTTCCGGTTATGACCGTTGTAGCATCCATGATTGGACGTCTATTCAGCCACGCAATTGCACCACCTGATTTAGCGGTGTTGCCGGAGATCGTGCTGGCCCCTTGAATGTAAAAGGTGCCCTGGGTTGCTATTCCGCCACCGATTTTTTTTGCAGAGTTATATGATACAGTGCTGTCTATTAGAGTCGTTTTGCTGGAACAACAGCTGTAAATAGCGCCACCGCTATTTGCTGCGGCATTCTTGGTGAGGGTGCAATCTTTTACAATGGTTGTTCCATAATTATAGAAAGCGCCACCATAACCCGCAGTGTTCCCTGATATTGTGCTTCCTAACACATTTAGAGTGCCAACATTGTAAATGCCGCCACCCAGGAATTTTGCAGTGTTTCCCTGTATGATGCTATCGGTTACAGTCAACTTGCCATAGTTGAGGACACCGCCACCGCATACACCAGTTGTGCCGTATGTCGTTTTTATGAGCGAGCCGGAGCCGCCTTGGATCGTCATTCCAGATAGGGTTACATCTGCTTTTAGGTTATTCTTGCCTATCGTGAATACCGATCCGACCTTATTGCCATCAACTATCGTTTGGGTCGCACCAGCTCCATTAACGGCCAGCGACTTATCGATATTGACGTTTTCCTTATACGTGCCAGCAGCGATATTGACAGTCCCTCCTGAAGACGCAAGGGTAACGCCGTCCTGAATTCTAGCCGTTGGGTTCACGTAAACTATTGGTGCGGTAATGCCTCCCGAACCAGTTCCAAGTTTCGCATTCAAGGTAAAGCTTTTGGTCGTGGGGTTGCCGGTTCCCTTAAGCGTCAGGTCTTTACTGATTTCAACATCCTCGCTGTAAGATCCGGCGGCTGCGTTTATGGTATCGCCGGACTGTGCAGCGTTCACTGCCCCTTGTATCCCCAGGGCAGGATTGACATAATAGCCCAGAGTTCCCGATACAGCCTGACCTGAAGTATGCGTCTTAGCTACCATAGTTAGGTCATACTCCGTGCCATAGTCTGATGTCCTGGTCTTGGTTTCTGGAGTGCCTGCTACTGGTGTATAGATCGCATTGCTGGTGAAAGTACCATGCACATGCTCCGTCTGGACTACTTGAGCAGTGGTTCCCGCCGAGGAAGTCTCGCTCAATCCAATGAATGTGGCTTTTCCACCAGAGATGCCCTGAAGCAGTGTATCTACGCCATATGTTCCAATGCTATCCATCGCAGTGCCATAGATCCTGACAGAGTTTGCCTCTCCGCTGGTTGCGGTCTGGCCAGCAAGAACTGAAGTTTTAGTTGTCAAGGCTTTACCATAATATCCTTTGAGTGTGACGTAATCTCCCTCCAATGTGCCCTTGTATTCTTCCAGACCCACGCTCGCCGATCTAGTTGTGCCATAAGATGAAGTTGCCGTACACATGATGGAATCCGCCTTGGGGACGGTCAGCCATTGTTCTGCCGAGACCTGGGTCCGAGCAGCTACACTACCTTCCTTGGGCAGGACTTTGGAGCTATATGTCAGGCCGTCAAGCGCATTGAGCACCTTGACGTGCACACTGGCACTTTTGCCTGAAGCGTCCTTTACTGAATGGGTTTGTTCGAATATCGCTATCGGTCCGATTACTGCTGCATATGGCGTTACAGTTGCGCCACTGATCGCTATTTGGCTGTTCACGGCGGTGGTCTTCGAGGTATCGAAATTCATTGACATCGAGCCGCTTTCGCCATTGTTTCCACCTGATGTGATGATCTGAATTCCGCCATAAGCACCCGGGATTAGGGCAATTAATACTATGATATATACGATTGGGCATCTTCCATTGAGTTTCATTTCAACCTTCCTATTTCCCTAGATTACGCCAGACATTTTTGCCGAGCAGTTTAACTTCTTGGAAGAACACACAATAATTAAAGATTTGCCCGCGCCAGAAAATGACAGCTTAATTAATTTGGATACATTTGGTTATCACAATCATCTATATTATCTAGAATCATCAACTGATCTATAGTGGTAAAGGCGATCTCTGTGATAAGAGGTTCAGGCTGAATTGAGATATCGCCCAGCCAGATCACTTCTCCATTATCGGAGCTATCTTTTTTAGCTATCTCTCCAGCCGGGCCTCGCATTCTTCCCTGGTAACATCCACCCACGAGCATTTGCTCTGAGACATGCAAAGATAGGCCCTGAGGCGAAGGGTCGGCACAAAAACCTTCTTGAACTCGTCACGAATGAACCTCATAAAAAGGAAATTATGGGGATATTTCTATTCAATCCATTCTGGCAGACGCCGGGCGAGCGCCTCATTCCGCCCGCAGCGCCTCGATGGGATCCAGCTTTGCTGCCCTGTTTGCCGGATAGACTCCGGCGATGGTGGTGGTGACCACTCCGAAGAGCACACCCAGCACAATGGACTGGGCTGTTATGGCCGACGGAAGAGATGCCAGAGATCCAATGAGATAGGAGACAGTCACCCCCATGACAATGCCGATGACGCTGGAGACCACCCCCAGCACACCCGCTTCCAGCAGGTACTGCATGCGAATATCCCTGGTAGTCGCTCCCAGCGCCTTCATGACGCCGATCTCCCTAATCCTCTCTTTTACCGTCAGCATCATGACATTGGCAATGCCGATTCCCCCCACCAGGAGTGATATGGCACCTATTCCTGCCAGAGCATACTTGATCATGGACAGGATGCTCATGAGCGAGGTGAGCATATCACGAGCCGTGGTGGCGTCATAAGCCTCATCCTTGTGATACCTCAACAGGTCATTTTTAATCTTCTCAATGATGCTGTCCACCTGCTCAGGATCGTAAACGGTTACCTGAAAGGAACCGTAGTAGTAATTGTCCTCGTCCATCAGCTCTTCCATGGCTTTATGCGTGATGTACATCACGTTGTTCTCGTCGCTGCCAGGGCCTCCGCCAATGGAGGTCTGCTCAGCTTCTTTGAGAACGCCTACCACCTTAAAGTCCATGTAACGATCGTTATGGTAAAGCCGAATCTTGTTTCCCGGCGTGACCTTCATGCGGAAGAGGTCCTGCGAGACGCCGCTTCCGATTACTATTGACTTATAATCTGAGCCGGTGAGGAATCTGCCCTGCGCTACTTCGTCTTTGAGATCTTCCTCCTTGTCCGGATCCACCCCGGTGAGGCTGGCCGAGGAGTTGGTGTTTCTGAAGGCCACCACCACATTGGCGGAGGTTCGCGGAGCGACGTTCTTCACACCAACCACATTCTCCAAAACCTTGGTGTCCTTATCGGTGAACTTGGCCGGCTCAGCCGGATTTCTGTTGGCATTGTCGCTGCCGGGACCGCCGAAATGAGCGCTTCCCGGCATGACGCGAATCATATCCAGATCGAGTGTGGAGAACTGAGAGGAAACCCCGGAGTAAAGCCCCTCGCCCACTGAGAGCATGACCACTATGGCCATGACGCCGATAATGATGCCCAGGGAGGACATGAGCGTCTTGAAGCGGTCGGCCTTGAAGCCGACGGCAATAAACTCCAGGATGTCAGGAAGATTCATTTGCCACCTTCCCTAAAGCGTCCTAATTTCTTTCTGTGATTTGTTGGCGCTGCCGTTCTTGCCATTTAGCTTTCTTCTGCGGTACAGATATCCTGCCGCGATGAGCACGATCACTGCCACTGCACCGGCTGGCAGAAGGTAGCTGCTCTGGCTGCTATCGGACTTGGGCGGGGTATATGTGGTGACGTAGGCCTGGGAGGTGTGCCAGTTGTCGCCGTTCTTGAACTTGGCAATAAAGCTGAGGTTTATCGGATCTTTGAGAGTCTTGGTCGCATCCTCCGACTGTATGCCGAAGCTGATAGTGAATACCTCATCCGGGTCCATGGTGCCGATGTAGTACTCATCCGGCGAGAAGATTACTCCCTTGGCGGAAGGCACAATGGTCACGGCGTTGAGGGTGTTTTCTCTGGGATTGGCCACATTGAGGTTGAAGTTTGATGCATCGGTCTCAGCTCGGGCCAGGCTCACTGCCGTATCGTCTACCTTGAGGGGAATCTCCCGGTTGATGGTGATCATGTCATATCCGCCTGAAACCTTGAAATCGAGCAGATGCGTCCCGCTGCTGATGTTATCTGCAGCCCGAACCTTGTAGTAGACGGTGATCTTATCGTCGGGGCCGATCATTCCCAGGTCGCTGCTGTCTTCCGTCAATACCTCTAGCTCAGTTGTGCTCTTCAGAGTGGTTCTATTGAGCGGCGTGGAGAGTAGAGTGCCCGTGGCCGAGCTGCCCGCACCGGAGTCTTTGCCGGCTCCGTAGGAGGCGGCTCCGTTGGACATCTCAATGGCTAAAACGGCCTCGTCTCCAGGCAGGAGCACGGCCGGGGTCATGGTGGCCTCTATATTCACGGGCATGTGATACTCATAAGATGATGCCAGACCTGCGGCAAGCAGGACTAATAATAAAATTGAAACTACTTTATTCATGATGCGGTCTCCAGAATGCGTCCGTCTCTGAGCCTGATGACGCGACTACAGTTCTCGGTGACCTCCGGATTATGGGTGACCATGATTATGGTTCTGCCCTCTTGGTTCAAATTGCTCAGAATTTTCATAACCTCGTCGCTGTTTTTGAGGTCCAGGTTTCCGGTGGGCTCATCGGCGATTATTATCTTGGGATCATTGGCCAGGGCTCGGGCAATGGCCACTCGTTGTCGCTCTCCTCCGGATATATTCTGGGGGCTGAAATTAATGCGATGGGCAATGCCTACCGATTCCAGGAGCTTGAGGGCCCGGTCCCTGCGCTTCTCACGCGAAACGCCGCTGAGCATCATGGGAACTTCCACGTTCTTTAGCACGCTGACTCTGCCTATGAGGTTGAAGGTCTGGAAGATGAATCCCAGCTCTTCCCTTCTGATGCGGGCCAGCTCATCATCCGAGGTCCGACTTATGTCCTGTCCTAAGAGCAGGAAACGGCCGCTGGTAGGTCGGTCCAGGCAGCCCATGATATTAAGGAGGGTGGATTTGCCGCTGCCCGAAGGTCCCATAAGTGCAATGAACTCGCTGGGCTCGATTTCCAGGTTTATGCCCTTCAGCACGGGAAACTCATTCTCACCGATGCGATAGGTTTTTTGGATATCATTCAGCTCGATTACTTTTGAAATGAGATTCACCTTCAAATTCCCAATCTTATTACCGGTTTCTTGATAATTATTGTGCCGTCACCAAGCTGGTCTATGGCAAGCTTATCCCCTGCATTCAGGTCCAGCCTAAATCGAATATCCAAAGGTAGCAGCACCTTGCCGTTGGCATCCAATCTTGTAATTGTCATCCCATTCAACCTTAAGCTTCTATTTTGTTCATAGGATCGTCCGCCTGTCTCTTCCAGACTGTCAGACCATGGTTGTTCCGGGTCAAGATGAATCCCAGCTCTTTTAATTCCAATCTGGCTCGTTGAGGGCTCAGTCCACAGGCTTGTGCTACACGCTTTAGTTCTCCGCGGTCAAGTATCTGGTCCCGTAAACATGGCTTATGTTTTAAATATTCTCGGATTGCTTTCATGTTTCGCTCCCCTATCATCGTCAGGTCCTTTGCTGCAAACCAGTCAGGTCCAACCGTGCATGGAACGATATATAAAAACTAAGCCGAACGAACGCCCAAATTTTTGTGGAAATCATACCTGCAAATCCTCTTTTAATTGTTCTGTTTTAACCCAGAAGCTCTAGAATTGTTCGAATCATCAGTTTCTTTCGTTTTTGACTCTTGCGTTTGGGCTGCTGCTCGCGATCAAACGTGAGATCAAACTGCAAAACCCGTCTCTTGGGAGATCGGTGACCTGCAAGCATTAGGAGATCATTATGCCAGCTAGATCTGTGGTGCGTCAATGCAAAGCACGCCGGTGGTGAGCCATGAAGCATTATCTCGCGAGCAAGAGTTATGTTGAGCAGATAGTGGCCGTCGCCTGACATGCGACTAGAACCATTTGTGCAGAATGCCATTGGTTTTATGTCCTTGACATCTGGATACCGCGCTTGCCATACGATTGGAACTATTTGTGCCGTGTTTGGTGGAAAAGGAACGATATATTGAGAAAAATCTGCGCAAATGCGATCGTTCGTTCGGTCATAGTTTCATATATTATTACGCATGATATCACCTTGGATTTGCCAAAGAATGAACCGGCTTCGAAATAGATGGCCTATTCAGTCCATTCTTTGCTATTCACCCATAAATTCTGATGGGATTTCGCATAAATTAGAAAAATAACTACTTAGAGGAAACATATATGAAAGTATGGTACTATTTAACTGCAATGCTGATGTTATGCGGCATGATATGCATGATATCGCCCGCATCTTCTCAAGAACAGGTTGCTCTGACTATCTATGTCCATGAAGGAGACTTGGATGGTGCGCTGCTCACGGGAGTGACGGTCACTGGACAGGACGCAAGCGGCAATGAATTTGTGCAGGCAACTGACTCCAGTGGCGTGGCCGTGGTGCAGGGCGAGCCGGGGGTCTGGCAGTTCGCGTTCCAAAAAGAGGGCTATGATACCCTTTTGCTGACATATAATGCCACACAGACAGAGGAGACTGCCGCATATCTGATTAAGAGCGACGAAACGAATAGCGACATAACTAAGAGCGACACAACGGACCTGGTTACACTGACCATCTATGTTCATGATGGGGACTTAAATGGAGATCTACTATCTGATGTGCAGATCAAAGGGCAGGATGGAAACGGCAATGAATTTGTGCAGGCAACTGACTCCAGTGGTGTAGCCGTGGTGCAGGGCGAGCCGGGGGTCTGGCAGTTCGCGTTCCAAAAGGAAGGCTATGATATTCTTATCCTGAAATACAATGCCACACAAATAGAGGAGACTGCCGCATATCTTGAGAAAACGGCCTAATCTTTCGCGAGCAGATTAACTCGCGGGGTCAAGGGGTAGAGAAGTCCCCATCCTTCAGGGTGGGGATGAATCGTGCCCCTTGCAAGATTCCTTATCCAAGATCCGATTGATGATTGTATCATAAGACTCTCCTTTCTTGCCGATATCTTTCAGGCGTTCTCTTGTACTCGTTCTTAGCTGGATTACAGCTACGTCTTTCTTAGGCATAAGTCTTATATAGTATCTATGTACTATATATAACTACGACATGACGCCTCGGAGGCTCAAAGTGCTACCTGGCGGATCTGCGCCCTGATAAGGCGCGTTGCGTGGAGATACACGTGCAACTGTAGGGAGGGAACACCCCGAATATGTCCGATGAGATCTGAACCTCTGCATCGCTAATCTGATGTAAGTTTGGGCCAATGAAACGGAAACCGAAAATTCCCGCAAAACGTGCCCCGATGCCAGAGGGCTATGATGGCACAACAACCAGGAAGAAGCAGGGAAGCCCCGGCCTTTAGGCCGTGGGAGGAGTTCACTCGATGATCTAACTTATCTTTTTATTTATCCGTAATACCCCGCAGCTCTGCTGCGGGGATAAAGGGCATACGTTTCCAACTTAGGAGTGGATCAGCTACCTTTTTCCATCTTCATGCGGCGGCGTCTTGCATACCCCGCAGCTCTGCTGCGTGGGTGCGCCGCCGCCGTTTGATTAAATCGGGAGTGCGGAGGGTCACGAATACCCCAACCTTCATGTTTGGGATGATGTGGACCCTCGCCGTTTTTTTGCGTTAACTCAAATCGATCAAACGCTGCTTCTTTTAAAACCTAAGCTCCCGGATTTATTAGGCGCATCAAACAGACTAACTCGATGCAATTGCCTCTATTTCAAAAAATAGCCTCAAATATGCCTCCTCAAGGCCAGTTTGCAGGGCGATATGTGCCCACAAAAATATTATAGCATTACGAAATCCAGAGATACAAGTTTAATGCAAAAGAATGCTGAAATTGAGGCCTATACATAAATGATTGAAGCTTATATGATAAATTATAGCGAAATATTACAGAAGCACCTAAACTTTGCGCCCACTCTTTCGGGAGCTTAGGTTAAAAGGAAATTGCATTTGGCGCCTTATAGGTGGTGCCACCCAGCTATGGCCAGGATGTGATATGCGCTGGAATTATAGTCATGGCTAACGACTCAATGATTTTCGTGAGTGATCCATCTTACGTTGGTTTCTCATGTGCCGTGCTCTCTGTACCACGATCATTCTGCTCGCGAATCACTAGTGTCTCGTCAACTCTGTAATGTCGGATAAAGGCGAGATAGTTTTATCCTTGCATCCTCTGTTGTGAATTGCCAATTTACCTTTGCTTTTTTGTTATCCCTAAATTTCTGCCATGCTGCTACTTCTTTCCTAACAATTCCAATATTGTCGATTCTTCTTTTCAAGCACTGGCCCGTAAGCACGCTTAATTCTATCTCGGCAATATTCAACCAACTGCCATGTTTAGGGGTATATACAAACTCAAACCTATCCCATAATGCCTTTGCCTTATCTGGCGGAAACGCTTCATAAAGCGATCCCGGGTTGTGTGTGTTTAAGTTGTCCGTTACCAAGGTTATTTTTTCTGCGGATTCGTTTCGATTCGCGATCTCTTCTACAAAATAAGCCCAATCCAATTTGGTCCTTCTTTCGGTGACTTTTACTGTTCGCGTTCCTGCTAATGGCTCACATTCAATAAAAATATTGCATGATCCGCAACGACGGTATTCATTATCATATTTGGCCGTTTGCCCGGGTGATGCTGGGATGGGGACCCTTATCTCTGCTATCAACTGTTTTGGGGATTCGTCCATGCATATAACAGGATAACGCGGATCAAACGGACGCTTGTAAACGTCCAGAACCCTTTCCATGTTTGCAACAAAGCTACCATTTTGATCTGGCGGAATTATCCATTCCTCGCGTTGCCATGGTTTGATTTCGTTTTTTTAAAACGCCACGCACCGTTTCATGGGAAATGCTATCGATGTAGTTGAGCTCGACAACCTTTTCAGCTAATAACCTCAGAGACCAACGTGCGAAACCCTCAGGTGGATCACTGCAGCTTAATGCAACCAAATGGGCTTCGAAATCTCCATCGGTCTTTTTGGCATAAGCGCGACTGCTCTTTGTGTTGTTGAGAGCAACATCAATTCCATCCTCGACAAATCGCTTCTTGACGCGGTCAATTTTTTTCATGCTTATTTGCAGTACGCGAGCCATCTCTTCATTAGTCGAGCGTCCTGTTTGATACTCGCCTTCATCGCACCCAAGCAGAATTAGTGCATTAAGAATTTTTTGTGATTTTTGTGTGCCCTTGGATGTAAGCTCTCCAAGTGTCTTTCGCTCGTCTTCAGAAAGCGTCACGGTGTACTTCTTCATATTCAATTCGCCTTGATTGATTATGAGGATAATATATTATATATACTTTACGACGTTACAATCCTGACGAGACACTAG
>JBAQXX010000060.1:0-78058 GCA_049299735.1 Methanothrix sp.
CATGGGTGACCTTGTAGTAGTCCATGACCTCTTCCCAGAAGGCAGGATCGCGAGTCTTGGGCGGGCAGACGAAATAGATCTCCGGGTAAACGCCCTGGGCGTGGCCGCTCTTCTTCCAGACATCCCATGTGTCCAGCTTCGGAAAGATCATCTCGCGATAGCCCAAAGGCTCCACAATTTCTTCCAGCACGATTTTCTCGAAGGTGCGAAATACATGCGTCGCCTCAGGCCCGTAGATCCACTGGCCGCGGCTCGAGCCGTGCTTGATCCAGCCCGCCTTTTGCATCTCTTCTGTAGGATCGCTAGTGAACTTGGGCGGGCGCGCGCTGCTTTCCCAGAGCAGCTCCCAGTGTTCGGTCTTGCCTCCATAGCTGCTTTGCAGTTTCTCTTCCAGAAGGCTGATTATTCTATCGGGTATGCGATTTTCCATCTCCGACTGGCCCAAGGCTCCGCCTGGGCCCACATCCAGAGATAGATGCAGCCGGCCACCCTCAAATTTTATCTCTCGAACATAGGGTATCTTGTGCTTGATAGTCCTCTCCGACTCGACTTCTATCTCGAATTTGTTTATATCCAGGCCGCGCACGCCGATACGAAATTCTTTTCCCAAGAGCTCGGACAGCGGCCGGCGCAGCCTGAGCAGAGCATCATGGGCTCGCACAAACCTGTCGCTGTCAATTACCAGATCGATTTTGCTGCCGTCCAGCTTCCACGCTGCAATCTTCGCGCCCTGGCCAACAGGTGCACCCTTCTGCAATATGGTCCCGGCGTTGCCAAAGAAGTCTGAAACGGCCGCTTTGGCCTTTTCCGCGTCCGCGCTCAGCCGGAAGCTTGCCTCCAAATGGAATTTCATCTCTCCTCCGTGCAAGATATTGTCTCTTCCGCTATTTTAATGTTCATCAGTAGATCGTCAACTGTGGAGAGCAGAGTGCCTATCTTCTCGGTAGAGAATTGCAGGCAGATGCGGTCGGCATCTATCGTAAGGCTCATATTGGGCAGGTTATCTGGCTTCACAGCCTTCGCCGCATCTTCCGCTTGCTTTCCCCAAAAAGTCAGACTGGCCCATGTCACGGCGCATCCTCAATCGCTGGCGCATCCACTGCAGCTTCATGCAGTTGCTCTCCTACAATTTCGTCCAGAATGTTCAGGAACCGATCCTCAGTGCCCGGAGGGATAGAAGCGCCACTGGCGATGGTATGCCCACCGCCAACTCCCCCTACCGCTCCTGCAGCCTTCCGAAGAGCAATGGATAAGTCGAGGCCCCTGGATATGAGCGGCTTGGTTCCGCGGGCCGATATCTTGACCATATCGTCCTTATGATTCAGGGTGATTAGCGGCAGGTCTGCGTATAAATACCGGATTCCCAGTCCCGACACAATGGCACCCGCTTCCATATTCACCATCTTGAGGTAGCGGATGTTCTTTAGCACCTGATTTTGCTCGCGCAGCATACCGATCTCTCTTCGGATATGGCTCTTGTATTCCTGGGCCAGGCTTCTGGCCTGCTCAAGTGCGCCAGAATCGCGCAGGCACAGTGTTAAGCCCAGTCCTGGAACATCTCTATTGCCGCAAGCGTTGAGCAACTCTACCATCTCCAGGGAGTTTTCCACCACCTCGTGCTTGAGGCGGATGGCATCCCCTATGATTGAGTCTGCAGCAAAGCTTCCTTGCATAAGCAATTTTAGAGTTATGGCCGTGCATAATTTTGCCAGGTCATCTCTAGCCAGGCTCTCTATATTGCCTTTCATCGAAAAATCATCTAAAAAATGGCGGGTTTTTTCCGCGTCGCCGGTAAAGTCCAGAAGCGGCTCTATGCTGTTCTGGAAGACTTCCTCGATCGGGCCGTCTTCAGACATCTTCAGGCCGGCTTTCAATTCTACGGCCCCGCATGCGATGGCCTCTTCCAGGATGGTTTTATTCGCTCCGGTCATGCCCTGCCGATCACCCATGGCACCTACCAGTGCCAAGCCGGATAGATCCGCGTTCTCGCCCATGTGGCGCACCACAGAATATACGGTGCCCGCAGCAGACAGCTCAAAGGCCCCATCGATGCCGAAGAGATGGGGGTTGAGGTGCATGCATTCCAGCGTACCCACGGGCCTATGGTGGTCCAAGACGAAGCAGTCATCTTTGACGCGGGAGATAAGCTCTGGCTTGCCGCTGCCCATATCGCAAAATACCACCGGCCCCTCCAGCCCGACAAGAACGGACTCGTCCAGCCGATTTAGCAGAGATGCCTGAAACGGTATCCCTGCGCGCAGGAGGGCACTGCAGATCAGCCCTGCGGATGTGATCCCGTCCGCGTCGTTATGCGAGATCACGCGCATGCTGTCGCATTGCATTATCGATCTGGCAATAGCCTCTGCAGCTTTGTCCAGACGCTTCATGAGATGAGAATCTCAGCCGTCTCAGGCGAGTAAGTCCAATCCGGCGCCAATCGCCCGGAGTCATGATAGTATTTTACCAATCTTCGAACCTTGTTCTCGGTGAGGTGCAGGGATCTCTTGTTATGGACGTCCTTCTTGTTTGCCTTGATGTGCTTGCGGACGTGCAGAGCTTTCCTCATCAGATTGGTGAGGTCCTCTGGGATATCTGGCAGGACTTTGTTCTCCTTCAGGAAGCCGGTTATGTTCTTGCCCAAGACTAATTTGGTGCTGGGCACTCCGTACTGATCTCGCAGGGTGAGGCCAATGCGGCTGGGAGGCATACCGCTCTCGTGCAGCTTCATGATTGTCTTTTCCAGCTCCTCACTGGATACATCGGACCACGCGGGCACTTTGGCAATCGCGGGTGGTCTGGATCGGGAGGAGCCCTTTTTTCTGCTGTGCATTTTAGCCATATTGATATTCCTCATTAAATTTCATAAAGGCGAAGGCATAATGCTCACTGCCAGGTGGGATAAAAAACTTGCGCCGTTCTGTAGGTAACTGATTTATAGGCTGGGAGTTTTTCAAGGCAATGTCATGTTTCCCGAGTATATAAACCAGCTCTTCTATCTGGTGGGTGAAGCGGTAGTGCTTTTAGCCGTATTGATCCTGATTCTATCGATCATAGTATCTATGCTTGTTCTTTACTCCTTTAAGACAGGCAACTTCTTCGCGGCCAGGTATATGCTTTTGGGCATCATTCTTCTCGAGAATGTAATAAAGACTCTCTTCTGGATTTCCCGTGCCGATGATTCCATAGTAGATGATGTTGGAGTGCGGCTTCGCAATTACATAAACAACAAGGAGTTCTTGAAGATTCCATGTGCTGAGCGATTAATCTTCATGCCTCAATGCGTTCGCAGCACAGAGTGTCCGGCCAAGCTCACGCCGGAGGGCATAAAGTGCGTGAACTGCGGGCGCTGTCGCGCCGGCGAGGCCAAGAAATATGCAGAGAGCCTTGGTTACCGGTTTTTCATCGTGCCCGGCTCTAGCTTCATAAAGAGAATGATCAAGAAATATCGGCCGCGAGCTGTCGTCGGCGTCGGCTGCCATATGGAGGTAAAAGAGGGCCTGGATCTCTGTCACCGCCATGGCATACCGGCACGAGGAGTGCAACTCTTGAAAGCCGGTTGTGTGTCTACTACATTGGACTGGGAGCAGTTCTACGAGGCCATAAAAGAAAAAGAACCGCTACTGAATAAGGGAAAAAATGCCTAAAAAAATGTATTGAATGGTACTGTTTATTCCATGCTGATGGCTTCGGATGGGCAAGCCTCAATGCATGTCTTGCACTCAGTGCACTTTTCCTTATTTACAACTGCTATTTCCTCGTCGTCCAAGGCGATGGCTTCTTCCGGGCACTCCTCGACGCAAGTTCCACAGCTTACGCATTCCTCTCTGTTAACAACTGCAGGCATTAGTAACTCCTCCAATTTGCCTCACTAGGGCAAATCCACCTGTAAGTATATCCGATATATACCTTTCGTTAGCCTTGTCAGCCTATGCCAGTTCGTTGTATCTTTTTCGGTCTTTTAGTTCCTGGCGTTTGGCGCTGTTCCATCCGCTCACAGCCTGGAGGTATCCGGTAATTCGGCTAATGTGGTCCACATCTTCCGATCCGCAGCTCGGGCACTTATCTTCCAGTCCTCCAGATACCCTGGCGCACCCCAGGCATACTGTCATATCCCTGCTGAAGGTGAAGTAGCCGATCTGGGTCTCTTTGGCCAGGCGCATTCCAAAGTCCATCAGGCCCTGGGGGTCTGGAGTGGCTTCTCCCATGAAGATATGGAATATGTTGCCGCCATCGACTATGGGGAAGAAGACGTGTTCGTGTTTTGCCCTTTCGAATATGGTCACGTCGGCCCCGGGCGGCAGATGAGTGCCGTTGGTGTAATAGACGGGCAGATCGCGCGTCTTCTGAACATTCTTCTTCACGGCATTGAGGTCGCCTTTGACAACCTTCTCCGCACAGTCCCGGAACTCCTCATGGATAAGGTCGGATACCGCGAATCGCTGGGCGGTGGTTTCCGCGGGTGTCCGCGCCAGGGCAATGGTCATGCCGTGCTGCAAAGAGAGTTTTTTGGCGTAGATCTCCATCTCCGTCATGGCCCGTACGGCCAGCTTCCAGGCTTCCTTGGACTCATGCATCTGTTTTCCCGTGTGGAACTGCACCATTTCGTTGACGCCCACCACGCCGATGGTATAGACCAGGCCCTCCAGGCCTACGGCGACTGACCCCTTTTCGCCCGTTCGCGGGTCGCGCGGCTGCTGGGTGGCGAAGGGCATGCGGTGGTTCTTGATGATCTGGTTCATCCACTCGCGCTTGACTTTGAAGATCTCCACAGAGGTGTCCATGAGCTCTCGCAGGTACTCGAAGAGCAGCTCATCGTCGCCCCTGGCCAGGTAAGCGGCGCGGGGACAGTTGAGAGATACCACCTGCCAGGAGCCCATGGAGAAGTGCTTGCCATCTTTGAAGTATAGCTTGTCCTCAAACTGGCTGTCGCTTTCATGAGTGGCCGCAAATTGATACGCGCAGCACTGGTAGCATGATATTCCCTCGCCTGCACCGCGATAAGCGGGAAGCTGGTTGTCAAAGTATGGTGTGCCGTACTCGGCTGCCAGCTTAAATGTCAGGAGGTAAAGCTGCTGGTAGGTGGGCAGATCCGGATGGGCGGCATTGAAGGCCTCGTCCTCCTTCATGAAGTCCGGCTCAATGCTGATCTCGGGCTTGGGGAAGTTGAAGGGCTTGCCCCAGTAGTCTCCGGCCAGCATGACCTCCATGAGGGCTTTGAAGGCTAAACGGACCTCGCGCTCGAACTGGCCGTAGGTCTTCAGCGGAGCCTCGGGCGACGAGCCGTTCCAGACTTTTCCAGCGTAAACGGCAGGCTTGTCTCGCCACAGTTTGGGAACTCCCGGCGTGAGCTGCACAGAGGAGAAGACGAGCTGTCCGCCGCGAGCGACCATCATCTGTGTCATCTCGTAGACGAACATCTGCATGAGCTGAACGATCTCTACGTAGCTCTTGCTCTCAAAGTAGGGGGCGATGAAGGTGAGGAAGTTGTAGAAGCCCTGCCCTCCCGCGAAGTTGGTCTGGGCGCTGCCCAGGGCTTTTACGGCGTGCAGCATGGCCACCTCTGGTTTCTTGGCAGGACCGGCAACGCTCGCTTTGGTGCCGAGACCGTCGGGCATGAGTCCGTAGTACAAGAAATAGCGCAGATCCCAATCTTGGCAGAACGGCCTTGTCCCGAAGTACTCCAGATCGTGGATGTGCAGGTCTCCGGCCAGGTGGCGGTCGGCGAGATGGGGCGGCAGCAGCAGCAGGTACTGCTCCTTGCTGATCTTGTCTGCCTTCTTCTTGTGGCTGGTCTCGGCATTTTCCTGGAGATTGGCATTCTCCTTGGCCTCAAAGCCCGTACCGATGTCGATGAGGTGGGCATCGTAGACCGGAGTTCCCACGCGGGTGCAGATGTTGCGCCACTCCGTATGGTGCCTCTCTAAGAGGATTACATTCATGATCTCGCGCACGAGCGGTCCGCTCAGGTACTGGACGTTCATCCATCGCACCCGGCGCTCCACCTCTTTGGCGATGTCCTGGGCCTCTTCCGCCGTAATGCCCGGCTCTTTGTAAAATTGTTCCGATAGCTTCGTCTCCTTGAGGAGTTGCTTGGCTATGGCCTCTCTATCCCAGTCCAGCAGATGGCCGTCCGTGGTCCTAACTCTGGGCATGGCAGAAACGGCCAGCCCTTCCAGGGTCTGCTGCACAATTCTGCTGCTCAACGCCCATCCCCTCTACCATAACGCAACATAACTCATCATCTCGGCAGTCAACTTATTATACCTGTATTTCATCCGGGGTTTATTCGGGTTTCGCTCCGAACTCTCTCATAATTTTTCTATAGGTATATCGTCTCTGAGTAATAAACTGATCGGCCAAAATCAGCACGGAAAATATTAAAGCCATGGGAAGCGGAGCGAAAGTAATCGATATAACGTTTGGAGCGTGAAAACATCTCTTTTCACGATCTCTTCGTGAAGGTATGTTTTGCGGTCTTCCTATTGTCCCGCAATATTCTTGTTTCGCATTATTATTGCATCAGGGAAAGCTAGGTGGCAGAGAATTGGAGACAAAAATTGTCTACTTACCTATCCTTGAGATAATTCCCTATTTCAGTCAATTTTCCAGATTGTTTCTCAAGTCTTTTCTCATCCGACCTGACTCGACGCTCCAGTTTTTTGATATCTTCTTCAGGCGGAAGTTCTTCTGGCTTAATCCCCCTCTGCCCAAGCATTTGGCGAACGCTCTTGTTGTTTAGAACATGTTCGCTAGTGATGGGTAGCTCTCCATGCAAATCGTCATGCAGCACGTTGTGATTGGTCATCTCCGTAGCGAGATTTTTCGCGGCAATGGTAAGTGTGGGCAGAAAATCCGCCAAGGGACGGCATTGGGTGATTCCATATCTATTTTTCATCTCCCGAGTTGAATATCCTCCAAATAAGGCAGCATCGCCCTTTGATCGAATTCGTCCGAATCCCGCGTTGTCCACGCCTCGCTCGTAGATGTTTTGCGAGAGCGTTTTCTCCGATTCCCGTAGGCGATCCCTAACTTCGAACCGGGCTTGGAGACGCATCCGGTCTTCTATCAATTCTAGCTTGCGAGTTTGAACGGCGAAATAGCTTTGGGCAAAAGCAATAGGCTCCTTTTGGGGATCGCCGTTTTGGGCAATCAAATAGCAGGCATAGCGAGTGAGCATGAGGTCCTCAACCTCCCTAAGCCCGCCTTTACCAAGTGTGATCATTTTAGTGACCGCACTAAAATGATCGTTGCTATCGATTTTTGCTGTTTCACAGGATTCGATGGCCCGCTTTATAGCCATGGAAAAGTTTTGCCAAGTAGCGTATCCCAACGGTTTTTGCAGATCTCTAGCAAACCAGAATTCCGTGCCGTCATCCAATTTATTGGCTAGTGAATCAAAATGGTTCTGCATTTGCTGGATAAGTTCTCTATTCATTTATCTTTCCTCTTCCGGGCTATAATTCTGCGTTCAAGAGCTATAATTATGATGTGCATGGGGTGAAAGTGTTTTCGGGGCCAATAGCCTTCTAGTCAAATTGCGGCACATAATTGCAAAAGCAAGCTGACTGGATCCAATGGATAATGGAGCCCTTACACTTTCGCGGTGTGGGTTGAAGCTTTTTATACTTTGAAATTTGATTATGTAATGGTTGGCGGATCTAGATCGATTCCAAAAAAGTGAAGATCTATCAAGAATAATTGATGCATTAAAGCGCAAATGGGTCGGACCAATTGCGTTTAATCGATGCATTTCTTGCTATATCTTCAGCGTGTTATTATGCGAAATATCCCGGCAAGGATTATGCACGCTGGCACGCTAATTACCAGGATCATATCGATATCTAAGACGATTAGTAATCCGCCACATCCTAATTATTTACTATTTATGCTATTCATCTTGGGTTTATTCGGGTTTCGCTCAGAACTTCATCATAATTTTTCTATGAGTATATCCTCTCGGAGTAATAAACTGATCAGCCAAAATCTGCGCGGAAAATATTAAAGCCATGGGAAGCGGAGCGAAAGTAATCGATATCGGTTCGGGGAAGCGAAACGCATGCAATACGAAAACTATTTGTCACTAAAAAATCGAGCAAATCTTGTTTGAGGTGAAAAAATAATGAAAAGCAATCACTCTTTAGGGCTATTGGTCTTTCTGACCTTTGCCCTCTTCATTTCGGGATGCTTTGCGCAGAACGGTTCCGTGCCTGCTTCTCTGGATGGTTCGGTCCAAGCCGGTGATTCCCAAAATGAACCGCTGAATACATCCGGTGCCATCGGATTGTCGGACTTGCGAGAGATGCAGCTTTACGAGAATGCAGAAAACAGTTTCACCGTTACTTATCCATCCGGCTGGACCGCTCAAGATGCCGATGCCAACGATCTGGGTTTGGTAGCCGGATTCCTGGCTCCTGGGGAGGACATGAACAGCTCTTCTATCTACATAACCTTGCAGGTTGAAAAGCTGCCGGAAGGCATGAATTTGACTCTAGCTCAATATGGCAAGGCGGCATTGAGCAACCTGAAAAAAGCCGTCCCGGACCTGGAGATCCTGGCGGAAAGCGACATTCCCATGGGCGGGCAGCCAGGACATGCCGTAGTCTATAACCTTATAAGCGATGGCTTAGAATACAGAGTTCTAAGAGCCTGGTCAGTTCAGGGAGATGCGGCTTATGTCTTCACCTACAACGCTCCCGACGATCGCTACGATGAGTTTGCAAAAGATGCCAGCAAGATAATCGGGTCACTTGAACCGGCCTGAATTTCATTTTTTATAAAAAAATTTATTTAATTATCGCCTCCAGCCTCTTCTCGACCTCATCCCAGTTTACTATGTTCCAGAAGGCCTCCACGAACTTGGGCCTCTCGTTCTTGTAGTCCAGATAGTAGGCATGCTCCCAGACATCCAGGACCATGAGGATGCGAAACATGGGATAAACGTTCACATTGTGCTTCTCGATCTGCATAATGAGGGGCCTGCCGGTCATGCCGCACCAGGCTAAAGCTGCCCAGCCCGACCCTTCCGTGCTGGCTGCCGTCGCGGAAAACTCCTTCTTGAAGCGCTCGAAGGATCCGAACTCATTCTTCAGGGCTTCCGCCAGAACGCCGCCCGGCTCCTTGCCTGCCTTTGCCGCAGGTGCCAGATTTTGCCAGAAGAGGCTGTGCAGAACATGGCCACCTGCCTGGAAGGACAGCTCCTTCAAGGTGGCTTTCATGTCCACATCGGTTCCTGCCTGGCGAGCCTTATCCAGCTTCTCCAGAATGGCGTTGGCTCCATTCACGTAGGCGGCGTGGTGCTTGTCGTGATGCAGACGCAGCTGTGCCTCGGAGATAAACGGCTCAAGGGCATTGTAGGCATAGGGTAGCGGTGGCAGGGAATATATTTTTTTATCAGACATAGCTAACATCTCCTCGAGAATAACGGTATGTCTCGGATGGCTGACTATTTATCTCTTCTTGCAGGGCTGGGCGCACATACAAAAGATTATTAATGATTCACGGATGTATTTACTTATGCTTGGCTTCCAGATGAGATTCGCCCTCGGAATATTTTTTGTCTTAATCCTCTTATTTTCAAATATCGCATCCCCGTCCGCTGCCCAGGAACGCCCTGCCAAGAATATCCTCATTCTTGCCTCTTATCATCCAGGCATGAATTGGGAGGATAGCATAATATCTGAGATTAAGCTGCACTTTGCGATGAATATGCCATCCGCGATCTTTTCAGTGGCATACATGGACACAAAGCGAATTGCAGCCGATGAAGCGCGTTTTGCTGATCTAAAGGCGTTTTACCAAGAGAAGTACAAAGATCAGCCTTTTGACCTTATCATCTCTGTGGATACGGATGCATTCAACTTTCTGCTGAAGAATAGAGATGATCTCTTTGCTGGAACGCCTGTAGTCTTTTGCGGTGTTGTCTACTTTGACGAGAAAATGCTCAGCGGCAAAGCTGGTATTACTGGGGTTGTGGAGTCATACGATGTCGAAAGCACAATATCATTGATGCTCAATCTTCATCCTCAAACCAGGCACATTGCCATAGTAAACGATCAGACAGCAACGGGCCTATCCGCCCGAAAGGTTCTGGATGAGGTCATCCCTCGCTTTGAGGGGAACGTATCTTTCCAGTATCTCGACAACCTCACCGCCGAAGAGCTTCGTTCGAGCCTGGCAGATCTGTCCAATGATAGTCTCATCCTGCTTATGACCCTGAATCGTGACAGATCAGGGCTTTTCCTGACTTATGAGGACGCAGCCCAGTTGGTCCTGGAAGCAAGTCCTGTTCCATTTTACAGCATATACGATTTTTACCTGGGTTACGGCATCGTAGGGGGTAAGATGATCAGCGGATATTTCCAGGGCGATGAGGCGGCAGAGATAGCTCTTCGCATCCTGCAGGGCGAATCAGCCGGTAAAATTCCCGTCACAAGGGGCAATCTCAATCGCTACATGTTCGACAATTTTGTGCTTACCCGTTTCGGCATATCTCCAGACCGCCTGCCACCGGGCAGCACCATCATCAACCAACCCTTCCAGGCACGCGCCGATCTTGTGAATGAGAATCTGAGCTACCTGGAACTGTACGGAAAAGATCTCAGTCAGTCTGATCTGCAGGGATCGGACATAAGCTTTGCAGATTTGGGCCGTTCCTATCTCATGCGGTCTAATTTATCTCATGCCCGGCTGGTGGGCAGTAACCTCAGCTATGCCGATCTGGAGGAGGCAGACCTGCATGGCTCCAACTTATCTCTGGCTGAGCTCAAAGGCGCTAACCTGGTGGGGGCCAATATGATTGGATCAAATCTCAGTGGTGCGGACATGAGTGAGGCCAATCTCGATCAAGCCCGGATCAGCGGATCTATTCTCAGGTGCGCAAACCTCAGCGGGGCCCGATTGGAGGCCACAAACCTGAGCCTGTCCGATATGAGTGGTGCGCAATTTGTAAACGCCTTCATGAATCGCGTGAGGCTTCGCGATTCGATACTGGTAGGTTCGAATCTATCTAAATCAAGCCTGGTCGGGGCCAATCTCATTGATGCCGATCTATCCCATGCATGCCTGTCCCGTGCTGATATCTCCGAGTCTCGCATGGCTGGCGCGAATTTATCAGGTGCCGGGCTAAATGACATAAGGTCGTTCTTCGCTAATTTGACTCACACAAATCTCAGCGGAGCCGACCTATCGGGTTCGAGCTTCCTCGCATCAGGTCTATCCAATTCCGACATATCCAATGCGAATTTATCCGGGTGCAATCTTGAAAACGCCTGGATCTACCAGGCCAACCTCGTCGGGTCTAGGCTGAATGGCGCCAGGCTAACGGGATCTCAAATGAACGACTCGGATCTTTCCGGCTGCGATCTGAGCGATGCGGACCTGACTGGGGCCTATCTGAATGGTGCAAATCTAACCAACGCCGACCTGAGCCGGGCAAGGCTTGTCGGTACAGATTTTACACTCGCTAAAATAAAGGATGCATCTCTGAGCAAAACGAGCTTTCTTGGGGCCAAGCTCAATTGGGTAGATATGAGAGAGAGTCGGCTGCAAAGCTGCCAATTCGGAAGGGCAGAGCTGTTTGGTGCCGATCTCAGTCGATCGGATCTTAGCGGATCCGACTTTACCAGAGCATATCTCAGCAGAGCAAATCTATCCGGGTGCATATTCAGCAAATGCATACTGGATTTTGCTGATATGTCCAACGCGAATTTGTCTGGCGCAGATCTCAGAAGCATCTATTTTTTGAATAATCAAATGAATTACGCGGATTTTTCCGGGGCAGATATTCGAGGAGCTACGTTTTTCGCATTAAATGCAAGAGGTTTGATCTTCCATAACGCAGTGCTCAGTTCGGTCATAATGGATGGAATGCTTCTGAGCGGGGTGGATTTCAGCAATGCAGATATGAGGGATATTAAGATCAGCAAGGCCACCTTAGAGAACGTCAACCTTTCTGGCTCAGATTTGCGAGGGGCTAACCTGACAACAGTGTACCTCGTGGGTGTCGATCTGAGTGATGCCAATCTGGTGGGAGTCAGGTACGATAAGATAACGCTTCCATTCATTGCAGCATCCCATCTGAGCGGGACGAAAATGAGCCCTGATATGCAAAAAGATATCAAAGAACTGTCATCAGGATGAGGCTTGTGAAGGTAAGGTCCATCGGTGATGCCATGTTTTTGATTGCATCAATGGCTTGATTTACAGGATGAAGCCCAATGCCGGCATAGAGCTTGCATAAACAGGGATTCGTTAGGATCCTGCAAGTATCCTGCCCCGTGCACTATTTGCAGCATGAACCGGGCCGCTTTCTCGGACATGCGGCTTTTTTATGTTTTAGTCTGGCTCTCTTTGATCGGCAACTGTATCTCCGTCAAAAGCTCTTCCGGGGCCGTCTTGCAGGGATCGGTCAGATAAAGCTCTCTGCCCGGCCCGGCAAACTCCATCTTATTTTTTATCATATACTCGTAGATATCCTTGTAGGTCATGAGGAGTGTGTCATAGCTTCCTTTGTGCACAACAGCCAGGACCCGGGCAGGTGGAAGATTCTTGACTTCCATACCCTCATCCACTTCTATCCTTCCGGTAATGGGTATGGCCACCTCGATATCGGCATCATTCTCCTTATATTCCTGATCGTGGTATATCGCCATGACGGGTCCGCTCATCTTCACGAGATTTTTTTGGTTAACCGGCCGGAAAAGCATTTCGCATAGCTCTCCAATGAGGCGACCTATGGTTTCTCCATAGCTTCCTTTATCTCTTTTGCTTACCACCCGCAGGGCGGGCACATCTTTGATAACCGGCTCGCTTAAAGCCATCTTTATCAGCTCCTTATCGCTTTGTTTGAGCAGGGCCTCGATCCTTTGCAGCCTGGCGATTTCGCCACGAGTACGGCAAAGATACTTATCTCTCAGCGCTTGCACGACGTCCCTATCACCTTTTGCCTCAGCATCGAGGTAGCTGGCTACCTCTTCCAGGGATATGCCCAAAGAGCACAATGTCTTTACTCTCACGCCCCGCTCCAGTTGGTCTGCCGTGTAGTAGCGGTAGCCGGTCAATGTGTCTTTAGCTGCCGGCACCAGCAGCCCCAACTGGTCGTAGTAGCGCAGGGCCTTGGGTGTGATTCTCGTGATAATTGAGAATCTGGTGATGGGAATCTGATCGACGGTCATGGCTCGTATTCAGGGAGGATTTTTCTTGTTTGTAAGGGCATGCAGTCTAACCCGGGGGAAGGTTTGGAGGAGAGATCGGATAATAGAGCGGCAAACCATTGAGATTGTGGCGAGCGGCTTCGCCTGATGAAAGAGGAATGGCTTACTGCACCCGAATATGCTCGCGTCCATCGGGATTAAAAGGCAGCGATTATTCAATGGTCAATTTCTTGTTTTACTCTGGCATATAAAAATTGATCCAGAACTCGATCGTCCTTGACGACATTTGCGCGCAGGATCGCCTCCAGAACAAATCCCGATTTTTCGAGTACACGGGCTGATGCCGGATTCGTAGTGTAGGGTTCTGCATAGATGCGACAAAAGCCCAGCTCATTGAACGCATATTCGCTCAATACTTTTACGGCCTGCGTCATTATCCCCTTTCTCCAGAAGGGCTCTGCCAGCCAATAGCCTAATTCTGCGGTGAATCGATGGACATCTTGTCCTGGCATCAATCCTATGCTTCCGATGGCTTCGTTCTTCGATGCAATGGCAAAAGCAGTTTTTGGTTCTTTTTGCAGCGCTCTGGAAATAAATAAGGCTGCATCGTCCCTGGCATAGGGATAGGGAAAGCCATCCCTCAGGTTGCTCCATATCTTCCGGTTATTTGCATATCGAGCTAAAGAAGTGGCATCGTCATCGCGCCAATCTCTAATCATGTATTCTCCGAAGCTATATCTCAATTGCATTGCCCCCATGAATTCCATGTCTTCACCAGAGGACAAGGTAAACTGTGTCTCCTTCCTTCTTGCCTTTGAGAAGCTGGCAGTGGCGAAGGATGGCGAACTGGTTCTCAAGCTCCGGCGCGGGCAGCTGGAAGTTCTCCATCAGCTGCGCCCTGGTGGCCTTGCCCTTCTCCTGGATGTACTCGTAGATCTCCTTTTGCAGATCCGTGAGGCCATCTGTTCCTTCCAGGCCGTGGCTCGCTCGGAATATCTTCTTCGACCTCTCTCCCCAGGGATCGCAGACGCGAATTCGGTGGCCGACATCGATGTAGCAGTCTTCGCATAGGGTCTTGCCTTCTGTGGCGAAGACCTCGTCCTCTGATATTATTTTGCCACAATTTTGACACTTTATGCCTTCCAACATCTTCATCTACCTCTCGATCAAGCGAAAATTGCGTTTACTAATCGTTATCCAGCAAGGCAGTCGCTGCGTTGAGCCCCGAGCCCATGCGCACAAGGCCGGCGACTGCCGCCGCCTCCAGCATCTCTTCCCGGCTGGCTCCTAGCTTTCGGGCCGTTTCTTTGTGCCTCTGGATGCAGCGCTCGCATCTGACTGCTACGGAGCAGGCCAGGGCGATTAGGGCTTTATCCTTTATGGAGAGTGCTCCCTCTTTCAGTATCGAGGAGACAAGATTCTTGAAGGCAAAGTCCACTTCTTCGCCCAGGGCTTGTGTGAATTCTTCTGTCGTTCTTCTTTGTTCTGCCATATCATTTACCTCCAATCTTAAAATATCTTCCAGAATGAGCAATTGACAGCCCTGCTGCATTGCATATACATAGAATATAGTATATATGATCAGCGAGCAAGGGATGGCAGATTTTCATTGGCGGCGCCGGTCTTTTTTGTATGGTCAATTTAAATTACCCATACAAAGAATATAAAAGAAAAAGTTCTAATAGAAAGAAGCTACTACGGGGGGAAATTATGAGGGCGTGCTTTATATTAATACTAATCCCTGTTCTGGTCATGGGGTCTGCAGATGCCTCCAAGATAACAGTGGGGCCGAAGGATGCGGATTATTCGCATATCCAGCAGGCAATAGACAATTCCAGCCAGGGAGATGTCATTGAGGTGCAAAGTGGAGTCTATCGCGAGAACGTTTATGTCTCTAAGAATATTACCTTGCAGGGCATTGACGCCGGCCAGGGCCTTCCTGTTGTGGATGCCGGGGGATCGGGAAGCGTCATCAGCATAAAGTCCAACGGCACGATTGTTGAGGGCTTTAACATCACGGGCTCGGGCGGTTGTGGATGCGGTAACGCCGGTATAAAGGTTGAATCCAGCAATAATATTGTGCAAGGCAATACAATTTATAAGAATAAATATGGAATTTATATTCAATCCGGTGCAGAGAATAACACTTTTATGTCCAACGACCTGCTGGAGAATGAAATAACTGTGAGCGACAGTGGCAGAAATAATCGATGGAATGGGAGCGTGCCGGAAGGTGGATTGCAGGCAATCTTGGCGCTAATGGGCGGCCCGCGAGTTATGGGAAACCATTACAGCGATTATGATGAGGCGTCGGAGGGCTGCAACGATACCAACCAGGATAATGTTTGTGACATGCCAAGAAAGATGGGAAGCGGTCCCGATATGGATAATTATCCTTCCGTTTCCTTCTGAAAATTGATGCCATTTAGCCTTTGCATGATGGGTGAGAAAATTGAAGTTCGTTATTGAGCCGGTTAGAAAAGAGGATGGAAAAGCAATAATCGATATATTCAATCACTACGTGCAAAGCAGCTTCGCTGCCTATCCGGAAGATCGGGTGCCCCCTGAGTTCTTCGATCTATTCTTGAAAATGTCCGAGGAATATCCTTTTCTTGTGGCCAGGGATGGCGAGGGAAATGTTCTGGGCTTTGCATTGCTTCGCCCGCATAGCCCCATGCCCGTTTTTTCCCGGACGGCAGAGATAACCTGTTTCATCGCCCCGGAGCACATAGGAAAAGGAATGGGAAAGGCCATGCAAGAGCGACTCCTGCATGAGGCTAAAGAGAAAGGCATCTCTTCCATCCTGGCCGGCATCTCCTCCCTCAACTCGGCAAGCCTAGCGTTTCACAGCAAGTGCGGTTTTCAGGAGTGCGGGCGCTTTATGAAGATCGGCAGAAAATGGGGCCGGGACTTCGACGTGGTCTGGATGCAGAGGATGATCTGATGCGTCGTTTTCATATCCTAAAATGCTCGATTTAGCTGATGGCAGCATAGGCAAGTGGCCGTCCGTCCACTCTTCCCTCAAGTTTTCCTGCATGCCCACTTCAGACGACACTGTGAGAAAAAGCAGCTTCTGCCGGGAGCTTTGCCTCATTTTCGACCGCATGCAGGAGGGCTTTGATCACCTTGATGCGGCTGAGAAAGCTAGGTGCGGCCTGGATGGGGTGGCATTTGAGGTCTTTTTGCAAATAGATCTGGAAAAGAGGGAAATCGTACTGGATAAGCTATTCAAATACGCTGATATGGATTTTCATCTTTTTACGGAGCTTCTGGAGATACTGCAGCGCCATTTTCCCGAGTGTGATCTGGCGGTTCCCGCTCTGCAGGGATACGAGCTGGGCCGGGAGATACGGCGATTTCTCGGGGCGGCGCAGGTGGAGTGCATTTGCCTGAAGGGTGATACAGAGGAGCGTATGCTCATGGGCGACGCATTGCAGGATCTGAGCTTCGAAGGCATCCTGGAGGATACACAGAGGCACTACGATGAGCGTGGCGGCGTGGAGAAGAAGAAACAGGAACTGGGGCCGGGCAGGGAGCTTCTCATGTACTGGCGGGGGACGGAAGGGGAAGAAGCGGTCTTGTGGATGCAGGTGAGAATTGCCTTGTCAAGGCACGTTATTTGACATTTTCCACTTAGACCTCAAATAGGACTGCAGTCTCTTTAGAGATGAGAAAGGCTAAATGCAATAAGATAGTCTTAGAAGAAGATCCGAGATGGAAGAACTAGAAATGGGGGAGCTATTCTGGGAGATTCACAGTGGCAATCCAAGAGAAGGCCCCGGAGAGTTTCAATTCACAAAAAAGGCCTTTGATATGCTCAAAGATTTGCCTTCCCATCCCAGGATACTGGACATTGGTTGTGGACCAGGCACACAGACTATAGACCTGAGCCATTTAACCGATGGATCTATAATAGCAATCGACAATCACTCACAATTTTTAGAGGATTTAGGCCAAAAGATCAGGCAAAACGGGCTAACTGATAGGATAACTCCCTATCTAGGAAATATGTGCGATCTGCATTTTGAAGAAGGCACCTTCGATATTATCTGGGCGGAAGGTTCCATTTACATCATAGGCTTTGAAAAAGGGTTTCTGCAATGGCGACCATTCCTGAAGAACAGAGGATATCTTGTCGCCTCGGAGCTGACCTGGCTTCGAGCCGATGCTCCGGAAGAGATTAAAGAATACTTTATAAAAGAATATCCTGGCATGCAGGATATCGAAGGCAATCTCAGGATAATTCAAGGGGCGGGCTATCGCCATATCGGTCACTTCGTTCTTCCAAAGTCGGCGTGGTGGTGCTATTATTCACCATTGGAGGAAAAGATCTCTCAACTAAGACCGAAGTATGAAGGTCTTCCGGACGCTCTTGCTGTATTGGAGGATCATCGGAGAGAGATCGACATTTTCAATCGGTATTCTGAATACTATGGTTTTGTATTCTATGTGGCTCAGCTCGATTCAGGTTAATGGATAACATAAAGGGGTGAGAGCGTGATTTTCATTCGAGAAGAGGGACCTAAGGACATCGAAGAAATCAGGAAGCTGAACGAAAAAACTTTCATGCAGGCCTTCGGCCAAGCTTCAGAGGTAAATGTGATCGATAGTTTGCGTGAGAACTGCGCAAACATCCTTTCTTTAGTGGCAGTCCAAGATGATAATGTAGTGGGTCATATCTTTTTTAGTCCGGTCAAGATTGACGGTGATAAGGTAATAGAGGGCACGGGGCTGGGCCCCATGGCTGTCCTGCCCGAGCTTCAGCGTCAGGGGATCGGCACCCAACTAGTCCAGGCAGGCATTGAGATTCTCAAGCGTCGAGGAGATCCCTTCATTATCGTGCTCGGGCATCCAGAATATTATCCTCGCTTCGGCTTTGAACGTGCCTCTATGCATGGCATTCGCAGCCAGTGGGAAGGAGTTCCCGATGATGCTTTCATGATCCTGATTTTGAATGATGGGGCCATGTTCGGTGCGTGTGGCGTTGCGAGATTCAGAAACGAGTTCGATGAAGCCATGTAGAGGAAAGCAGGGTTATTGAATGGAGATGACGACTTGGATCCAGTGTTGAGGAAGCTTGGATGGAACGCATTTTTCGGTGAAAGTTTCTTAGAGCATGTTGAAGGACATGAGCCTGGAAGGATCTCCAGCGTAAATAAGAATGGCTGCAAAGTTTATACGAAGAACGGCGAAGTGTGTGCCAGGGTTTCTGGCAGGCTGCGCCAGGATGGCCAGTATCCTTCAGTCGGAGACTGGGTAGCAATTTCAGAGGATAATACAGGCACCTGCACTATACACGCCATATTGCCAAGAAAAAACAAGATCTCCAGGAAAGATGCAGGGAGAGCGACTGGCGAGCAGGTGATCGTTACGAATGTCGATATCGCATTCATCATGACCTCGCTCAACAGAGACTTGAATATGAGACGGCTGGAGAGGTACCTGGCCATTGTGAGACAGAGCGGCGTTGACCCTGTCATTGTATTAAATAAATCAGATATCTGTAGTGATGTTGATGCAAGGATAAATGATGTGTTGGCAATCGCGCCGGACGTGCCGGTACATGCAATTAGCGCTACAGAGGATGTCGGAATGGGATCTCTGTCACCATATCTTCAGGATGGCAAGACCGTTGTGCTGCTTGGCTCATCTGGTGTCGGAAAGTCCACCCTAATTAATGCACTGGACGGGGTTGAAAGGCAAAAAGTCGGCGAGATCAGGGAAGATGATAGTCGAGGCCGGCATATTACGACTGTGCGGGAGCTGATCTTGCTTGAGAAGGGCGGAGTCATAATTGATAATCCGGGCATGAGAGAGCTTCAACTATGGGATGCCAGCGATGGGCTACATAATACGTTCCCGGATATTGAGGAACTTGCAGCAAAATGCAAATTTTCTGATTGTCAGCATGAGACTGAGCCTGGTTGCATGATCAGAAAGGCAATTGCGGAAGGAACGCTTCCTGGAGTCAGACTTGAGAGCTACAGAAAACTTCAGCGAGAGTTGCTGGCAATAGAGAGAAAGAAAAATCCTGATCTTCAGAGAGCCGAAAGGAATAAGTGGAAAAAGCTCGGGCATATGGCCCAAGAAATCCGGAATAGGAAAGAACGAGGCATGTAAAGGCTAGCCTCCTTCTCTATACGATTACATCTGACTGTGAAATTTCTCCAGAAACCTCCCTGATCAGCTCCTCGGCCTTCGCCAGCTGCTCTGGGCTCCCCCACAGGGCCAGCCAGACCGCTCCCTCTGCGCCGCCTACTCCGCCCGCAGCCAGCATCTCCGCCTCAGCTCCCGTGAGATGCCGGATGGCCTCGATCTCAGTGAAGACCTCTCCCGGAATGGGCAGCAGCCGAAAGCCGCTGCTGCCCGGCGCGTTCATGCGGGCGGCCAGATCCATAAGATCGCCAGGGACGCGCTTTTCCAGGCCTACAGGCAGGATGAGCCGCACCCTGCGGCCCACTGCCGCCTGCAGGATGGAGATGGTCGTTCCCCCACGGGGATGGCCGATAAGGATGGCCGCCTGCTTTCTGGTCAGGTCGAGGGCATTGGCACCCTTCAGGATGACATCTCCTTCTTTCAGCTCATCAACCACGTCGAAGATGGTCTTGCCCTTCTGCCAGATTCCTTTTGCTATTACTACGTCTCCGGGAAAATCGCTCTCCTCCGGTAGCCTTCCTGTCTCCGTGGTCCTTCCCGGCGGCAGGACTATGCCGCGAAAGAATCGCTTCCTGGAGAAGCCATCCGCCTGGCCCAGGCCCAATAGGATCTCCTCGGCGGCGAAGCCGTTTGTGGTGCCGGCGATGATGACCAGGGTGGCGGACCGCGAGGCAGTCCGAACGGCCGGATGGGCCGCCAGGGCTTTGCCAATCAGTCGCTTTCCTGCGCCGGGTGTGAGGACGAATTGCAGCATGTCATTAGCGAAGATTTTTTGATAAAGATAAACCCAATGGTGAAATATGGAAACGGATGTCCTGGTGGCCGTGCGCCAAGAGCTGCTGCAGAGCATTGACGAGAAGACACGCGAGAGCGCCCAGCGTTTTTTCAAGGAGGATGTAAAATTCCACGGCGTGAAGAGCGCCGTTGTCAAGAAAATCGCCACCAAGTATTTTCGCGAAATAAAAGACCGAGACAAAAACGAGATCTTCTCTTTATGCGAAAATCTCCTGCAGGCCAACTTTGGTGAGGAGGCCTTCATCGCCTTTGAGTGGGCCTACTCCTTGCGGCGGGCGTACGAGCCTGAGGACTTTGCCGTATTCGAGAGGTGGGTGGCGGAGTATGTGGACAACTGGGCCAAGTGCGACACGCTCTGCAACCACACCCTGGGTAGCTTTGTGGAGATGTATCCGCAGTTCATCGAAAACCTGGCTGTCTGGGCCCGCGCCGAGAATCGCTGGCTGCGGCGCGCCTCAGCAGTGACCCTGATCTTGCCCGCCCGGAAGGGGGCATTTTTGCAGGAGGTTTTCGATATCTCCGACATTCTACTCCTGGACAGGGACGACATGGTGCAGAAGGGCTACGGCTGGATGCTCAAGGAGGCGAGCCGCAAACATCAGCCGGAGGTCTTCGACTACGTGATGAGCAAAAAGGCGCAGATGCCGCGCACGGCCTTGCGGTATGCTATCGAGAAGATGCCGGTGGAGATGAGAAAGAGAGCGATGGAGAGGTAGGTGCATTTATGATTTAGAATTTCAAACATCGAGGGCAGTTCTAGTGCGGGACTATCTATCTCTTTCATTTTATCCATTAACTTTATTACTAAATAGCATTGGAATATTGGTTGCGATTATATATGGAACAGGAATTAATGAGGATCGGTGTTTCGCTGCCGGAGAAGCTACTCTCCCGGTTTGATGAGATAATCTTGCACCGCGGCTATTCGTCGCGTTCAGAGGGCATCAGAGATGCCATCAGAAACTACATCGTCCATTACGAATGGATGAGCGATGTGCAGGGTGAAAGGGTGGGCGTCATAACTCTCGTGTATTCTCATGGTCAACGCGGGCTGGTAGATAACCTGACGGAGATTCAACATGAAGCGGGAAGCATTATTCAGTCATCCTTGCATGTGCATTTGGACCACGAAAACTGCCTGGAGGTTATCGTCCTGCGAGGCGAGGGTCAGGATGTGAGAAAGGCCGCTGAGAAGATGATGTCTCTAAAGGGCGTAAAGCACGTCAAACTCACCACGACCTCCATGGGCAAAGAGCTCTAACGGCCCTAAAGGCCAAATTACCATGCTCTCTCAGGAGATTTCACCCGGTGTTTTCCTCTTGGAGGTGGATGGTCAGAAGAGATTGGCAACCAGATCAGATGACGTCGTGCCCGTTTATGGGGAACGCATCCTGGAAGGTTGCCGGCTCTGGGACCCATTCCGCTCCAAGCTCGCCGCTCTTTTACTCAAGGGTCGCAGCACGCGACCTGTACTGCCTAGCGATGCAAGTGTCCTCTATCTGGGGGCGGCCACCGGCACCACAGTCAGCCACGTCAGTGATATTGTTAGCGATGGACTGGTCTATGCCGTGGAGTTCTCGCCTCGCTCCATGCGCGATTTAGTCCGGCTTTGCGAGAGGCGCAAAAACATAGTGCCCATCCTCGCTGATGCAGCCAGGCCCGAAGAATATGCATTTCTTGTCGAGCCGGTAGACCTGGTCTATCAGGACGTAGCTCAGCGTGGTCAGGCTGAGATCGCGTCCAGAAACTGCGCTCGCTACCTTAAGCCCGGCGGCGAGCTCATTCTCATGCTCAAGACGCGCTCTGTGGATGTGACTGCCAGCCCGCAGGCCGTTCTTCTGGCTGAGAAGAAAAATCTGCAAGGTCTGGATCTCCTGCAAGTCATGGATCTTGTTCCCTTTCACCAGGACCATTTTGCCATGCAGGCCAAGAAGCCTAGCTTATGAGCTTTTTAATCTCATCGAAGATGATGTTGGGCAGAAGCCTGACATAGCCTACCAGCGGGATCTTGGCTCTTGCCACTCCAATGACCCATTCATCCTTTACGGGCGTCAGGAAGCTGATACCTTCGCCTACAAAGGTACCGTTTTCTGTCTTGTAAATGAGCAGGCCTGTCTTCTTATCCAGGTATATGTTGCTGCCTACATCCATAATATCGCCCCGGTTCGTCTCGATATAGGATGTCTTGGCTGTGCCGAAGATCTGACCGGCCATCTGGTCGATCACTTCATTGTGGTCTCCTTTGGTGATATAGCCGGAGAAGGGTGCAGCAGGGCCGCCTTCCCACATGGGCTCTCCGGTTTTCACATAATGCAGGGCACGGTGAATAATGGGCGTGGCCTTCTCTTTGCCGGGTGCAAATCCCAGGAGCATTTTGAACTGGTCCAGCAGATTCAGGCTGGCCTTGCCATAGGGTCTGTAGAGTATGACATCTCCCGACTTATTGAAGGCCGTATATCCGGTTTTCTCTCCTTCGTCCCAGGGAATCACATCCGTGCGCGATGCACCCTGAACTACTACAATGTCTCCAATATTGAGGTTAGGCACCATGCTTCCCGACTCTACGGCAACCATCGGCGTCCAGAGGCCCAATGCCAGTTGAGATAGCAGGGATATGCCACCCACTACCACAACCACGAAAATTATGTCCTTGACCAGGCCCGGAAGAGGCAAATTGTCAAACCACTCTACGATCTTCATCAACCATATTTATCAGTTGGTAGGCTCTTATACTCCTTTCGATGCAGCAAATATCGCCGCGTGGCATTCGCCCTCCGGTTGGCCAAGATATCGTGCAAAGGTTGGCCGAGCAGGGTTATCAATTGGAGCCGGAGGCTCTGGAGATTATTTGCCGCTATCCCGGCAGCAAAGAGGATCTGCTGCGGCGCATAATCAACAGCACGGATAGATCCGTGGCAGTAATTGGAACCTCTCAGGTATCATGCCATCTTGATTTAGCTGCTTCAAAAAAGCCCACCTCTGCAAAGGTTGTGCCGTCCTCGTCGTCTTTGCCTATTCCCTCATCTTCCTCCTCTCCTTCCAGGCCGCCATTATCTTCACTTCCCCAGTCTCCCCTGCCGTCCGCATCGTCTCCATGCTTGCAGGACTCGTCAGTCGAACTGAAATGCGACATAACCGGACGGTCCACATGCGTTGGTGATTACGATGATTTCGTGCACTATTTTCGCGATAGATACTCAAAAATCAGAGAGATTCTCTCCAGACGGCTCAACTCCCGGCCCATCGAATCTCTGGGCAAGAGCACGACCGGTCGAGAGGTGTCTCTCATCGGTATGGTCATGGATGTTAAAACCACCACCAAAGGTAATCGCGTAATCGAGCTGGAGGATCCCACCGGCATGATAATTGCCGTAATTCAAAAGGATGCTGAGATCTACGAGCAGTCCGGTCTCATTATAACGGATGAAGTCATAGGCGTCACTGGCATATCCGATGGCAATGGACGGCTTTTTGTCAAGTCTTTGCTCTGGCCGGATATGCCCAATCAGACTGCTCCTCTGGAGAATGGTAGCGGCTATGCTCTGCTGCTCTCTGATCTGCATGTGGGAAGCAAATACTTCATGGCCGAAGCCTGGCAGAGATTTTTGCAGTGGCTCAACGGCGAGGTTGACGATCCGTCCGGCCTGGCTTCTCAGGTGCAGTACATAGTGATTGCCGGAGACCTGGTGGACGGGGTAGGCATCTATCCCGGTCAACAAAACGATCTGGCCATCATGGACATATATGCCCAGTACGAAGCGGCGGCAGAGTGGCTCAACGGCATACGAAAAGGCATAAATGTGATCATTGCTCCCGGCAATCACGATATCGTGCGTCAGGCAGAGCCTCAGCCCTCTCTTCCGGAGGATGTGCAGAGATATTTCCGAAAAGACATGCTCTTTGTGGGCAATCCTGCCTGGGTGACCTTGAGCGGGGTATCGGTCTTGATCTACCATGGTCGAAGCATAGATGATCTGGTCTTGCGCCTGCCCGGCATCTCTTACGCCGCACCGGAGAAGGCCATGATTGAGATGCTGAGAAGGCGGCATTTAGCTCCGATTTACGGCAGTCGCGTCTCCATCGCGCCCGAGCATGAGGACCATTATGTTATATCTCGGCCACCGGCCATACTGCATTGCGGACACGTTCACACCGTGGGGATTGCCCGGTATAAGGGTGTGGCTGTGATCAATAGTGGAACCTGGCAGTCTCAGACAGATTTTCAGAAGAAGATGAACATTCAGCCTGTGTCGGCGGTGGTACCCATTGTCGATCTGGCTACTATGAAGGTCCGCAAGTTGATCTTCTCCGAATCATAAATTATAACTATTATTTATAATAAAACAAATTTCTCACGTGCTCTTTCTCAAATAATTATACTTTATTAATATTCAAATTTCATCGAATCTTTTGCTGCCTAAATTATCTCGGCTGACCTCGTCTCTTTCCTATTTTACAATCAATGTATATTATTTATTTATGATATATATTCTAAATATATCTTAATATTGATCATGGTTACTACATATCCATTTATTGTTGTATAAATTCATTACATTTAGTTAATATTTTATAGCTTATGATCTGTCCTTCATACCCTTGTTAGTATCTCTTACCAAAAAATATAAATACTATCAATGCTAACATCCGTCTATATTAAAGAATGTATGGGGTGAGATTATCAGAAAAATAGGCGTTGTATTGGTCTTGGCTATAGCCATGTTATCCCTTCCTGCGATGGCGCAGGGTACTTATGGCTTGGCCGGAAGCGGCGGTGTGGATATTCTCGGAACTGGTATCTTTGAGACGGAGGGATCCCTTATCAGGTTCCCAGAGGCTCAAGACACCAATATCGACACCCTGGTTGTAGGCAATGATAAGGCGCTGGCATTTGGGAATATTTGGCAAAAGACCCCCATCGCCACAGCCACCAATAATCTGGAGATAAAGAAGAATCAGGACTCCGGTGCGTGTGCACCCTGTACTTATGAGATCGAGGATGAGCCTTTCTTTAACTGCAAGGATACCTGTATCAAGGTCAATGTAGATCAGATCAAGGTAGGCAATAGGGAGGCAATGGCTTTCGGATTCGCAGCAGCTACTAACAACGTTAAGATCGTAGCCAATCAGCAGTAGATCCGGTCTCCGATCTGAGAGGACAGAAATGAATATCTCGAACAGACCCACTATCTTGATGTTAGTGGGTCTTCTTTTTACTTACATCTTCTTGACTTCCGCGTTAGCTGAGCAGCAGTTAAGTGGCCTGGAACAGATTAATAAATTAAAGGTGCATCATCCTCAAACAAGTTCCGACTTGGGTATGCTTAAAGTCGGCGCGGATACTATTCATTTCCCGTGGTCTAGCCGAGAAACTCTGCCCGTGCGCCCCGATCTTTCCGGTTCTATCTCAACATCTGCCAAAAAGGAAGAGATCTTGATGGATAGCTCCAATTCAACTGCAAATATGCGGGATCTGTCGGCGATAAACTCCTTAAAACAGAGGGATTTGCTTTACAGGGATTCCCTGAATGGGGATTCAAACGATCTGGGGCGGGCAAACTCTCAGAATATAAGTGTGAGCGGCACAGGGAATAATAAATCTGCAGATACGGTCGCCAAAATGGAGTGGCAAGAAGATGGTATTGGTGGCCGGGAACTTGATAATAGCGATATGCATCATGCAGGAAATTATCTGAGTGTAGATGTTCATGATATCACAGTCAGCGCCATAAACACTATGCAAGGAGGAAGTGCGGTGGCTACTTCCAATATCATCATAGAGCCTGTGCAGATCATTGTCTGTCCCTCTGAGGTTGATGCGAAGCTGAAGTGATTCTGGGATGATGCAGAAATTGCATTCTCCTTCGTGCCAATAGCAGATTTGTGCAGCTAATATTTTTATTAATACAGTTTTTTTAGCCAAATATTATCTCAATACTTCTTTGTTTTTAAATGTAATGCTCTGCAGACTGCTTAGCGGGGCGCAGCGTTTTCACTCTTTGCTGCATTTTTGTGTTTGAATGCGTATTTCGTATTATATGCAATGCATATCTCATGCAAAATTTCTGCCCAAGAATATCTCTATAAATCTACGATTTTTAAGTAAAAAACACCAAAAAGTATATATATAATTGAAACTTAGTTAAGTACAACCTAAAAGGATTAATGGGGTGAGATTATTAAAAGAGTAGCAATGTTCTTTGTGCTGGCTATGGCATTGGCTGCATTTGCGGCTCCTGCCTTGGCTCAGACGGCAATGATAGGAAGCGGCGGCGTAGACATTCTCGGGCAGGGCATTTTTGAGACCGGGGCGGGTGCTTTCAAGTTCCCTGCGGCGGTGAATGCGAACTACGACTCGATTGATGTTGGAAACGACAGAGCTCGAGCATTTGGCTTTGGGGGTACTGGCCAACTCGGGGCCTTCAACGACAATACCAAACAGGTCACCGCACAGAACAATCTGAAGATCAAGAAGAACCAGGATACCGGCGACAGCCAGACATGCTCAGCCTGCAGCCCAAAATATAATATCGAGCAGGTCAATGTTGGCAACCGGGACGCTCTGGCCCTTGGCGCTGGCAGCTTGCAGGTTGGCATATTCAGCAGAAACGCCATATCTGTATTGGCCCAGAACAATGTAGAGATCGTGACCAACCAGCAGTAACTTCGGGCCAATGAGCCCGATGGATGAAACAATGAAAAAAATATCGGGACCCACTGGCCGTTTGCTGGTGGGGGTCGTTTTTATTTGTCTTCTTATTTCGCACAATGCGGTCGCGTCTGTGCAGTCACCCAGTTTTCCTGATTTACAAAAAGAGCTGAAGGAATCACAATCCGGCCCTTTAAACTATAATCCTCGCGAATGGTTGGTAAGGTTGTCTCATCCGCCGAATGCTTCCTGTCTTTTATATGGATTTTCTTCCTCGCAAGAAAAGAATGCCATGAATGATTCTCATTCAAACGATAGCGAGCAGCATTGGGGTCCAGAAACACGGGGTGTTGCCAATTTCTTGGATGTAGCAGTCACCGGCCAGGAGAAGGCGAAGAATACCTTGACTGGTGAAAGATGGGGCGATAATTATATCGATAAAATTGTTGATAACGCGTTGAACACCAGCATGAAAAATGAGGGAAAAAATGGCCAAATGGCAAGAAAAAGTGCACATCAACTGCCTATTGGCAACAATCTGAACATCGACGTAGCCGGCATCTCCGTCAGCGCCGTTAATACTGTACAGGGAGGCAGCGCCGTGGCTACATCCAACATAATTATAAAACCGGTGCAGATCATCATCTGCCCCTCTGAGGTGGCGGAGAAGCTGAAGTAATAGCCATCACAAACTATAAGGGCATTTTGTTTCAATCCTTTTTCCGATATGACTATCCAGAGACCGAGAGGCACCAGGGATTTTCTCCCCGAGGAGACAGAGAAAAGGAGCCGGGCCAAGAAGGCCATGCAGGATGTTTTAGAGCGCTGGGGATACCAGGAGGTAGCTACCCCTACCTTTGAGCATCTCGAGCTTTTCACCATAAAATCGGGCGCATCCGTGTTAGAGGAGATCTACAGCTTTACGGATAAGGGCGGGCGTGCTCTTGCCTTGCGCCCGGAGCTGACAGCTCCTGTGATGCGCATGTATGTCTCCGAGATGCAAAATTCCCCCAAGCCGCAGAGGCTCTGGTATTTCGGCAACTGTTTTCGCTACGAGCGGCCGCAGAGGGGGCGCTTTCGGGAATTCTGGCAGATAGGCGCAGAGCTCATAGGCGGCGCCAGGCCAGATTCTGAGGCGGAGGCCATAGCTCTCGCGGACGGGATGCTGAAAAGCGTGGGCGTGGCCGGGGATATTCACGTCGGCTACCTGGGGCTGATCCGGTCCATTCTGGAAAATATCGGGGCGGAGCATCGATCTTCGGTCATGAGGATGATCGATAAGAAGGAGCGCTCAGCTCTTGCTGCCCTCCTGGAGGAAATAGGGCAGAGCCATCTCGGCCTGCTGGAACTTATTGATCTGAAGGGGCAGGCTGCCCTGGATAGGGCCGCCGAGATCGTCCGGGAGCTGGGTCCGGTGGCTCCCGCCGGAGAGGCTGCTCCAGCCTGCGCGCCCGCGGGTGCGGCCACATCTTCAGCGGGTCGCGGCTCAGCACGCCAGGGGCGGGCGGTAAGCGCACAGCTGCGGCTGGAGGAATTCCAGGAGACGGTGGATCTTCTGGCCGCCTATGGTGTCAACTTCACCATTGACTTTGAGATTGTGCGGGGTCTCGAGTACTACTCAGGCACTGTCTTTGAGATCTATGCTCAGGGTCTCGGCGCGCAGCGGCAGATATGCGGCGGAGGAACTTACGAGCTGGCCAGCCTCTTCGGGGGCAAGGAGACCTATTCCACGGGCTTCGGCCTGGGCTTTGATCGCATCATGGAGATCGTACAGATGGGACAGTTGTGCAAGTCGCCCGTATTTTTAGCATTTACGCCTGATGTCAAGGTGCAGGCAACCAGGATTGCCAGGGAGCTGCGCAAAAGCGTTCCGCTGGTAATGGACGTAATGGGCCGAAGCTTGGGCGCCCAGCTCAAAGCGGCTGCCGGGGCCGGCGCAAAGTTTGTGGTAATCGTGGGCAAGGATGAGCTGGATGCCGGCATGCTCACTATGCGCGACATGTCTGGTGGGGCGCAGGAGAGCCTGAGCTTGGCAGAGATTGAGGAAAGGCTAAAGACGCATTTTCAAGGATTATGATCACGCAAAGCTTAGGGCCTTCTTTCTCAGATGAAGGCCATTTTTTGTCTATTTTCTGACTTTACGTTGCAGCAGATATTATTATCAGCATTAAAAAGACCAGGATCACGGTCGAGAGAATGATCAGGTCGGAGTATTTGCTTTTCAACAGTCCATCCACAAATGCCTTCGTGTCCTTCTGGTCGTCAAAGTCAGCCAAAGCCCCCACCTTCATTATCTTTAGTGAAGCTTAATTGGCGTTCTGACTTTAAATATTTTTTGTTGATGGTTTATATATTTCAAGATGATTTTATTTCTTGCACTACCCAATCGAGCACTTCTAGGAATTGACTAAGTTTATTCTTATCACAAAATGGCTCCATGGATATGGGCGGTTCAGCGTTAATTTTATTTAATGGTATTGATACACCTTGGATCTTGTTCAGGCGGTCCATTAATTCCTGACGTTTCTCTTCTGCATCAAAAGGCGGCTCCATGTATACGAATTCGATCTGGATTTTTCCATGAGTCCATATTGAAATTGTGTGATGGATATGACCTTCGTTTTCTACCAAAGGCTGAAACATTCCCCTCCTAATGCCTCTTCCCCAGTCTATTCTGAGCCCATTATCTTTGGCCCAGTTTAGGATTTCTCTCGCGACTTCTGTACCATTTGATCCACTGTTCTCTTCAAGAAAATTAAAAAATGATTTTTCGTCCCATGTTTTTATCTCTCTTGGTTCTTTTTCAATCTGCCCGATAATTCTTGGCACAAGGGTCTTCACATTGGTCCCAACAAATTGTTTTATTTCAATCGCTAGGACCTCTGCAGGGTTCATCTGAACGTTTAGGAATTCGACGATTCTTCTCAGTTCTGCAGGGATTTCATCGGCAACAAAGAGCATTCTAATCCTGCCTTCGTAAAGGTTTTTTTGAGCTTTTTTCCAGAAATCTTCCGGGCACCCAGAAACATCAATAAATCTTCTTAGTTTCTCATCCGGATCTACTTTCTGGGTTGAGCAAGTTTCCTCAAATTTGGCTTGAATTGCTTCAACTGGCCAGTAGACTACAGCATTGGCAGCATAGTCAAGCATTTGTCCCAGGACTTCTCGTCTAATTCGTGTGTCGCTGCTTCTCTTGACCTCTACCAGCGTGGGAATTGCATCCTGATCAAGGAAAAGGTGGTCTACAGACCATCGATCAAAGCCCTTCTCCTCGGATGGCAGACCAACCTCTCGCGAGATGAGCAGCCATCGCCTGGGATTGGTTTCATCTATCTGGTTTCCTGCAAGGAGATTTGGATACGTAGCAAGCAGCTTCTGCAAGTGGTCTTCAGAAGGATATGCTTGCTCTTCCATCTCGATCAGGCTTCCGTCATTCTGAATCAGAAACATGCCGCTGGCCATGATTCATGCTTCTAATAAATGCTAAACTTATAAAAATAAAAAATAATTAGAGCAGCCCCATGTTCTCGAGCTGCATTCGAACGATGCGCACGCCCTCTTCGCACTCGGCCGGAGTTTTGCCGCCCGTTACCACCAGTTTTCCGGAGCTGAAGATGAGCACTACCACTTTGGGCACCTTGATCCTGTAGACCAGTCCGGGAAACTGCTCCGGTTCGTACTCAATGTTCTCCAGGCCCAGGCCGAGAGCAATGGCGTTTAAGTTCAGGTCGGTCTTCAGATCTGCGGAGGCCACAATGTTCTGAACGTGGATCTCAGGTTCCAGATCGATGTTCTCAAAGCCAATGGACTTGAGTGTCTTGGCCATATTGGTTATGACCGTGCGAACGTCCTCGACGTTCTTGGCTCCAGTGCATACCACCTTGCCGGAAGTGAATATAAGGAAAGCGGCCTTTGGGGCTTTAACCCTGTAGACGAGTCCTGGAAACTTTTCCTTGTTATACTCGGCGCCCTCCAGTTCGGCCTCGATCTTGTGCAGGTCGAACGCTTCAGCCAGCTTGGTAGATGCCACCACGTTCTCAATATTAATTGTGGACTCCATACTCAAGTATCTCCGGATTGTCCCTTATAAACTGAGGGTATATAAACATGAGTATTTAAGATTTATAAGCTACTTAAATATGGCTTATAAAATCATTTTTCTCAAAAAAGATGAAAAATTTGATAGTGGCATAAGCCGTGAAGCCTGATCAATTATTGCTCTTCCATTTGAGCTTGTCTCCCTTCCACTTCACGACTCCGCTCTTCTCCAGCACCCTGGCCAGCTCCTCGGCTACATCTTCGCCATAAACGTTCAGGACGCTGCCATCATCTTCTAGTGTCATGTTGCATTCTTCGGCAAACTCTGCAAAATCCATCTTGCGGGAAGTGGGTGATGTGGCCAGCTTTTCGATCAGCAATCCCAGGACCTTGAGGCGCTGGGCTTCCGAGGGATATTCATCCCAAAACTCGTCATTCAGATCGCTGGCAAGTGGTGTGGTAAACTCATCAACGAAGATATTGACGGACTTCTCCAGATAAAAATCAATATTGCAGCTCATCTTCTCCGGCCTGTTTTCATAGTCCTCCGGATCGACCGTTATCTCAAGAACTGGATCGTCCAGTTTATTCTCAACGGTCTCGCCAATCTTTATGTCGTTTAGAGCAAGGACCATGTCGGAAAAAGTGCGGGCTCTCGATATGCTGAGGGCGTTGTTCATCCACTCTTCCGAGCCGAATTTTAGCGACTCCCTATCTTCCGGGGAGAGGCTTTCCGGATTTTCCGAGAGCGCCAGGATTTTGTCTCTTTTCTCCATCATGAGCGGGTCCAGCTCTTTTAAGAAGATGGCCCCGAAATTCTCGGGCGTGGCCTGGGGCAGGACGCTCCTGAGTGCCGACAAATAGCGCTCGAACTGGCTGCAATCCACTTCCAGCTTTTTGATGGCGCTCAGATTGTCCTTGATGGTGTAAGTTGTCTCCTCTTCCATCTCCAGGCAGGATCTGGTCTCCACCTTGAGGCCGGCTTTATCCAGATAGCTCTTGATATCTTTGGCCGTCTCTTCGTCGTATTCTCCCAGATAGAACATAGGTCTGGTGAATGAAGGGGTGGGATTAAAAAGCTTTAGTCTCTCAGTATCACCCGGGCGTTGGTCTTGCTCTGGTCAGACTACTACCGCCTTGCTTTCCATTTGGGAGGGGCGCACGCCCAGGAATTCTATCCTTTCTTCCGCTCTGCCGTCCAGGGGTCCCAGGTCTACTATCATTATGCGGTCGTCGTCATGTTTGATGATCTCGGTGAGTGCCGCGACAAGCTCTGCTTTTCCCCTGTCTGTTAGATTACACCTGAAGATGGGGTGGACGATCTCCGTCTCCATGCGGCGTTCGTAGCCTGCCACTACTGCCTTCTTTCCATTGGAGGTCAGGGAGACACCGGCACGAGTCTTGATGAAATCGTTTTTTGAAATCTCCTCAGTAGTCGACCGAAGTGACATGGCAGCCATCGCCCTCCAGAGTTCTGGCTGGAATAGGTCTTCATTTCCGGAGCTGCCATCCGCCTTTCTTCTTGATATCCTCGAGGCTTGGTGATCGCCTCAGGACATCCCTAGACGTTCTTTTATGGCTTTGATATCTGACTGTACCTGTCTAAGTGTCATTCCATATCCCGGATGAACATCTTCTCTCATGCCTTTGATTTCTTCAAGGGTGTTCTTTGTATTATCTCTGATTTCCAAAAGGACCGGGATTGCCTTGTTCAACTGGATTGCTGAGCAAATTTGAGCATAGCTCTCTGTCTTCATAACACTGCCATTATAATCCTCAAAAGCAATGCTCGAAACCTGGGAATGCTCGGGCTTTCGGGTCTCTACCAGCTTCTTAAATTCGGCGATTGTTTCTTCATCGCCTTCGACCAGAGCTATTACTTCCGGTTCCATCTCGCCCGTCCTATTGCGGGCATTGAAGCCGTTGAGACCCATGTCTATGGCATTGCTCATCAGGAAGTATCTGTAGCCCACCTCATGGACTTTGGTGCCAATGATCTTTATCTTCAGCTTCATAGTCATCTCTGGTATGTATCTGCAAGCTATTTGGTTGTTTCCTCGATTATCGAAACTCTTGCTTAAATGAGGCAGCGACTTTTCTGCCGTGGCAATCCTGCAAAATTAGAAGCGAAAGTGCATCATCAGAGATAAACATATTCTGAGCGGGGCGAAACTAATCCATTTTGCTTAAATTGAAGGATCTTCGGTCCTCTAGAGCGAAGGGAACTTCTGCTGCCAAAAAGAATCGCGTTTTGCAGGAGCCCAACCGGCTGCGGCCCGTCTGCGTTCCCGCAGGCCCACGTGCGCGCGCTGCCCCGCCCGACCGAGCGAGAGTTTCGGAAGAGCTGCACTACTGAGGTTTTTTTAGCTCATTCAGCGCAGCTTTCAGTTTCCCGTAAGTCGCTTGCAGCGCCTCCGATATCACCCTGTTGTCGGAGAGCACCGGCATGAAATTGGTATCCCCATTCCAGCGGGGCACAATATGCAGATGAATGTGATCGGCAACGCCTGCTCCTCCCACCAGTCCCATGTTGATGCCCAGGTTAAAGCCGTCCGGGTGCATGGTCTTCTTGAGCAGATCAACGCACAGATCGGCGAGCTGCATCATCTCCTGCTGCTCCTCTGCCGCCCAGCCTGATAGAGATGCAGTGTGCCGGTAGGGAACGACCATCATATGGCCGTTGTTGTAGGGAAACGCATTCAGGATGATGAAGTGATACTTGCCCCGGTAGAGAATGTAATTGTCATCATCTTGGCTCTCTGCCGGCTTGTCGCAGAATATGCAGCCCTTCGGCTTTACGCTCAAAATGTAATCGATTCTCCAGGGGGCCCATAAATTTTCCATGTTATTTCTCCTCTCTTTGCCAGACGAGCTTTCTTCCCAGTATCTCGGGCTTTCCCTCTATAAACATCTTTATCGCCTTGGGGTAGGCTTTGTACTCCGCTCTCTGGATCCGGGCCTTGAGGCTATCGTGGGTATCATTCTCCAAAACTGGCACCGGCCTCTGGTAGACAATGGGGCCGTGGTCTACATCCTCATCCACGATATGGACTGTCGTTCCCGTCCATTTTACTCCGTACGCCAGAGCCTGGGAGAAGGCATCCATGCCCCGAAATGAGGGCAGAAGGGCGGGATGAATATTCAGGATCCGGTCCTTGTAATGGCGAACGAATTGGGGAGATAAAATCCTCATGTAGCCGGTAAGGATCACCAACTCTGCACCCTCCGCCTCCAGCCGGGCGATGAGCAATTGATCGTACTCCTCGCGGGAGCGGTGAGCCGGATCGATAAAATGGGCGGGAACGCAAAACTCCTTTGCGATCTTGAGGGCTCCCGCATCCGGCTGATCGGTGAGGACTGTTCCAACACGGGCGGGCAGCCGACCGCTGCGCTCTTCTTGCAGAATGTAGCGCAAATTCTCTCCCCGTCCCGAGGATATGACGCCAATTGTAGTTGTCAAGACGATAATCTCACTATAATCTCATTTGCCGAGGGTAATTTCAATTGCTGAGACATTGGTCTCTCCCCGCTCGGTTTTGAGGGTCTCCGTGGTGATAGAGATGCCTTTCACAGCGACGTCCGACAGGAAGCGGGACCTTGAAACCTCTGCCACATCCACCGCCCTGGAGATCGCCCGGCCCCTGGCCATGATCCTGACATCCTTTGCGCCGTTGTTGAACTGTGTAACCACTGCCAGCACGTAGTTCATCACCGGCTTATTGCCGACGAACACGACATCTTCTTCAGCCATTGGACTATCACCCCGGGAATTAAATTAGATCTAACAATCATTTCCTACATAAAGTTGCTGATGACGGATTCACAGGTATCTGCCTCGCGCCTTGATCTCCTTAACCCTCTGCAAGACCGCATCTGCCTGCGGGTAGGTTCGAGTGTATCCGGCCACAAATGCCTCCATCAGCTCCTCTGGTTGGTCGTGCGTGCTCTCCAGTGTCTGAAAGTATACATGCACATCCACTCCCTGCGCTTCCACGGTTTTTTCATAAAATGACAGGCCGAAATCGATGAGACATATCTTGCCGCGTGTGATTATCATATTGGAGGTGGTCAGGTCCCCATGGATAATTCCGCCCCGGTGCAGCTTTCCCACCGTTTCCCCGACCATCTCGGATAGCTCCTGGTTGATGATATCCTTGATCTTCTCGCCATCGATTCTCTCCATCTTCAGCTCAAAGCGGGATACATCGCAAATGATGGGTGTTAGAACCCCGTGCCTGCGGGCGTCGGACATTATCCTTGCTTCTCGCAAGGTTCTCTCCTGCCGAATACGCTCATCGAGTGCCGGCTGCCTGTAGCTCTTGGCATGCCGCTCCTTCTTTACGATTCCATTCTCAAGAGTGATGACCGCTTCAGCGCCTCTGCCTATCTCCATAAATCCTCTTTTTGTTTCCAGGCCTTGACCAGACCGATACAGCCCGTGATCATCATATCTCCACCGGGAGATGCCGCCATTGCGTCCTTCAGGGCTCCGCTGGAGAGAAACGTCTGCCTGCGCGGTCCGGTGACGAGCGTGGCCCCAATCTTTCCGGGAACGCTATCGATATAGGCCCCATGGCCACCATCCTCGAATACCTCGCTGCTTTTTAATGTTCCGTTGCACAGCTTCTCTGTAAATTCTCGCAGCTTTTCCGGGGAAAGCTCCGAGGTGTGGTGCTCGAAGATGCCTGTAATCCTCTCCTCGGCCAGCAGGGCGGCCACAGTATGTCCGTTTCCGAAATTGATGATGAGCGCGGGCGAAGCATCCGGCAAATCAAGAGCTGCACCAAAGATCGCTGCCGGGCCGGTGTCCATGAGAAGCGGCTGTATTCCCGCACCTTCCAGGGCACTTTTGACGGCCAGCATCCTGGTCATGGCCGCCGGTGGCTGCCGGTAGGCGAAAGCCTCCAGTCTCCCGCCGGAGCGGATCGCAGCAGCCAGATGCTCGATTCGAACCAGCCGGTTTGATCGGTCTGGGGAGTAGCCATGATCCTGTACGGCCACAGCCATATCTGCGGGCAGAGCAATATCGAAGATCTGCAAGGCATGGGCCAGCGCGGCAATGTCTATGTCCCCCGTCTCGATGACCTGCGCACCGCAGGGTGCCTCCTCCTGAATCGTGACGCCCAAGGCAGCCACGCGCTCCAGATTATCATTTATGGTTGCGGCGGCAGGCGGCGTGGCATAAACTCGCAGTCCCGCAGCCAGATGCCATCTTATTGCTGCAGTAGAGGCTCCGCCTCCCATGGTCGGTCCGTGCAGGAATACATCCTTGCCTGCCAGACGGGCTCTGTTTATCCTGTTTCCCACCAGCACGGTTTGGCTGGGCAAAACCATCTTGGTCGAGCCTTCCAGGGACACGTCCTCCGAATAGAGCAGAATGTCCTGGGTGCCTGCCCCCACATCAATTGCCAAAAGCGACATAGATCATCCTTCACGGGAATAATTTTATCCTTGGCCATTAAGGAAATAGCATGATCATAGATGTAGTGGTCGCGAGCACATCCCGCTTTCAAAAGTCTGGGCCGGCGAGCTCTCCGGCTGAGGCGGAGGACCTTTCCGGCAAGGTGATCTTGGAGAAAATCAAAGCGGCAGGACATACCGCCCGCTACTCTCTTTTGCCTGACGGCTTTGTGCTGCGGGAGGCCGTGGAAAAAAGCGATGCAGACGCCATTGTCATCTGTGGTGGCACAGGGCTTACTCATCTGGACTTAACCCTGGAAGCCATTGAGCCGCTCTTTGAAAAGACGCTTCCCGGCTTTGGCGAGATCTTTCGCTACAAAAGCTTGGATGAGGTGGGCTATCGCGCCATGCTCACAAGGGCCGCTGCGGGAGTCTATCATGGCAGGCCTGTCTTCTGTTTGCCAGGCTCGCCGGGCGCAGCGCGTCTGGGTATGGATCTCATCCTGGCGGAAATAGAGCATATTCTTGGGCATATACGGGAATAAAATTTAAAAAATAATATTAATCTTATCACTTTCCTTTGGGCCACAGTAGCCTTTTATATCATTAGCACTCTAATAAGGATATAGAGCTATTTGGGAGTAGATTGGCCAATGGAGACAGAGATTCCAGTGCGAGATATCATGACCCGGCCGGTGATCACAGCGGATGCCGATCTGGATGTTTTAAGCGCTGCCAAAAAGATGGGCTCGGCCAACGTGGGCAGTCTGATAATAGTGTCCTGCGACAAGCCCTCCGGCATTCTAACTGAAAGGGATCTGGTAAAGAAGGTCTTGGCCCGGGGAATAGATCCCAGAAGTTTAAAGGTGGCAGAGATCATGAGCTCACCTGTAGTTTCCATTGAACCGGATGCCAGCTTACGTGAAGCTGCATCCTTGATGCTCCGCTCTGGTGTAAAGCGGCTGCCTGTGATCTCCCAAGGAATGCTAGTGGGTATAATTACAGATACGGATCTTGTCTCTGGGTCCTCCCTCGGTTTGAATGAGATTTTAAGCGATCTATTGGAGATGCACCGGGAGAGCATTCATTTAGAACAGCCTCGAGGGGTGGTGCGTGGAATCTGTGAGGTTTGCGGCCAGCTCTCGGATACCCTGGAGAGCGTGAATGGAGAGTTGCTCTGCTGGAGTTGCAGGGACGGAAATAGGTAGGATATTTCATTATTGCTGGACAGCAGGGGAATAACAATGTTAGTAGATGATATTTTGTCCAGAGATCCTCTATACGTCGAGGATTCCACTTTTCTGACCAAAGCGCGTCAGATGATCCGAGACAACCATGTGCGCGGATTGCCGGTTGTGAACAGCAAAGGCATAGTTGTCGGAATCGTAACCAACCAGGATATGCTGCGTGTGACCTCAACCAGGTCCAATGTGACTATATCGGGCTTTGTGGTGCAAGTCCCTACTGTGACGGGGCAGATGGATATCCTTGATGCCGCCCGGCTCATGCTCAGGGAAAAGAAGACTTTGCTTCCGGTAGTCGTGTCCGAGGAGAAGCCCGTTCTAAAAGGAGTCGTTAGCCTCTTGGACGTGTTTAAGAATATCGATTTAGAGAAGGTGCCAGATCGGCCGGTATCTGAGATTATGACCAGCAAAGTTGTAACCACCCGCCCCGAGGATCACGTAACCAAGATTTGGGATCTGATGGTCGATAAGGACTTCACAGGTCTTCCAGTGGTCAAGGACGGCAAGCTCATAGGAATGATCACCAGATTTGATCTGCTGAAAGGCACAGCCAGAATCGGCAAGGAGAGTGAGAGAAGACCGGCGGACTCGATGCAGGTGCCTGTAGAGAAATTTATGAGTTCGCCGTTGTTTAGCGTAACGCCGGAAGATAGCGTGAGGGCTGCCATATCGCTTATGCTCAAGCACGACGTGGGCCGCATGTCTGTGGTGAACGAAGGAAAGCTCGTGGGAATTGTGGATAGAAACGATCTGATCAAAAGCTACCTTGGTGAGTGAAGATGAGCAAAGGGCCAACAACGGGAAAAGAAGTAACAAGGATTCCGCAAAAGAATGATCGCATGCCTGTAGCCCCCGGCTCGGGGGATCGAGGGCCTTTACAATTCGACTCCCGGCACGCCAAGCGGGCGAGCGACGTAGTGGGTGTAGCCTCGCCAGATGTTGTCACAGTTCCGCCCACTACTACCATCATGAGCGCCATAAAGACCATGACTTTCTATGGCTTCTCCCGGCTTCCTGTTGCTGATCCAGGCACAAAGAGGCTGATTGGCTTTGTGACATCTGTAGACGTTGTGGACTTTCTGGGCGGGGGACTTCGGCACAATCTCTTGCGGGAAAAGTATGCTGGGAACATCTTCACCGCCATAAATGCCGATATCACAGAGATCATGAGCACGCGCCTCACCTACGCCAGCGACAAAGCCTCTTTAAATGACGTTTTGAAGCTGATGTATGAGAAGAACGTGGGCGGACTGCCCATAGTTGATGAGGATATCCGCATCAAGGCCATAATCACTGAAGAGGACTTTGTGCGCTTTTGCCGGGGCCTAGAGACCGGCCTTTGCGTAGAGGCCTTCATGAACCCCCATGTTGTGACGGCGCCGGCGCAGACCACTATCGAGAAGATGACCAGGATGATCATCCAGAAGGGCTTCCGTCGCATGCCTGTAGTCCAGGATGGTGTTCTCATGGGCATGGTCACAGCCTCGGATATCATGAAATATCTGGGTAGCGGAGATGCTTTTGAAAAGGTGGTCACCGGCGACATCGGTGAGGTAATGAATCAGCCCATCAAGAGCCTGATCAAGAGAGGCTTGCTTGTCACAGAGAAGAAAGCTGACCTGGGCCAGGCGGCCAGGAAGATGATGGATAACGGCATTGGATCTCTGCCTGTTATGGACAAGGGATCATTAGTCGGCATTCTGACGGAGAGAGACTACGTGAGGGCGTTAGCCGAGAACAGAGGTATTCTAGCATGATAAAGAAAGTCAAAGATTACATGAGCGCTCCCATTTATGTCATTGAGCGAAACGAGCCCATCCAAAGAGCCAGGAATCTGATGTTCAAGTACTCTATTGGCAGATTGCCTGTAATGGACGCAGGCAAGCTGGTGGGCATCGTGACCAAGTATGATATCACCAATCGGCTTAACCAGGCGGCTCCTGAGTGGCGCAGAAGGCCCATAGACAAGGTACCCATCCAGGTGGTAATGACTGAGAAGCCCCTCACCATTTTTCCCGATGCCACCATGCCTCAGGCAGCAGAGCTTCTCATAGAAAACGGCATAAGCGGCCTGCCGGTCGAACGTGATGGCGAGATCGTGGGTATGATCACATCTCGGGATATAATGAGGTACTTCTCCGAGCAGGATCTCAAAGCGACCGTAGGAGACATGATGAGCAGGAATGTGCTGCGTGTGCATCGCCATCATACCATTGGCCACGTCCTGGAAGAGATGAATGTGCAAGGCCAGAGCCGCGCCTTGGTCTATGAGGACAATACGACACCAGTGGGCATTGTGACCCGCTCCGGTCTTACCTTTTCCGAGATAATGGGGCCGAAGGACGAGATGGAGACCAAGAACGTCAAGATGACCCGAAAAGAGAGCACCGCCGGCCGAAAGCAGTACCGCTATGTAAAGCAGGTGCCTTTTGTGGCGGAGGACATCATGACCTCGCCCATTTTCACCGTCGGTTCGGATATGAAGGCAGTGCAGGCGAGCCAGACCCTGGTGGAGAAGAACATCATTGGTATGCCGGTTATGGATAATAATGAAGTGGTGGGCTACTTCTCCGCCGATGAGATCATTGCAGAGGTTGGGAGGTGGAAGTAATGCAGGTAAAGGACATCATGAGCGAGCCCGTTACCATCGACAAATCCGAGAGACTGGGCAATGCTCTGGATCTGATGGAGAAGAATGATCTGAGAAGGCTCCTGGTAACCAACAAAGATAAGATGGGCGGCATAATCACCATGAGGCAGATTGCTCGCATTTTGGGAACGCGAAAATCCCTGGGAATGCCCGCCTCCTCTCTGCATGTGGCGTCTGCCACCATGGACGCTGTAATCAAGGTACTCCCCGATATGGATGTGCAAGACGCCATGGTCCTCTTGCAGAAGACCGGCGTTCTGGTGGCAATGGATGGCGAGAAGGTCCTGGGCTGGGTTCGGCCCAGAGAGATTCTGGCGGCTGTAAATGTAAGCGGCATGGCATCCGACGCCATGCGTTTTCCCCTCACCTCCAACCCCCACGACCGGCTGGTTCATGCTCGGCGCATGATGCTGGATCGGGGCGTAGGAAGGCTTCCTGTGGTGGAGGGTGGCCGGCTGGTGGGCATAATCTCTGAAAGGGATGTAGCCAAGTCTCTACGTGCCTTTAGGGATCTGAACGATACTGCCAGCAAGCAATACGCGCGCATCTACAACCTTCTGGTCTCCGATGTGATGACCCATGATGTGAAGTACGTCTATGTCGATACTCCTCTGGATGAGGTCAAGAAGATCATTCTTACCGAAAACAGAGGCGGCCTGCCCGTTCTCAATCGTAGAGAAGAGGTCGTGGGCATGATCACCAGGCGGTCCGTCTTGGATTATCTGGTGAGGACCGGATGAATCTGGCAAGAGTTGCACAGAGACTGGGAATAACGGAGAGCAGGCTGCAAGGCCTGCAAGAGACTATTATCAGAGAATCTGCCTGGCCCGAGCCTCGGTTGCTCCGGTTTGAAAAAGAGACATCGGGGATCGAGGCCGGGACTGTTGTTTTTGAAAACGGCGAGATTGTTTTTGGCTATCCCAAGATCCGCCGTCCTCTCATGCTTGCCGCGGCGATAAAACGGCATTTTTCCGATACTGTGGCTGTGGAGGAGAAGATGAACGGCCATAATGTGCGCATCCTCTCTATAAACGGTGAGATTGTGGCTCTTACCAGAGGCGGTTTTATCTGTCCTTATTCCACGGAAGTGGCGCGCGGGCTTATACCTGAGAGCGTGTTTGAAAAGCACCCTTTGAGGGTTTTATGCGGCGAGATGGTGGGCCCGGAAAATCCCTATGTAGCCAATGACGTCTATCCTACGGACAGCATTGACTTCTATCTATTCGATATAGCCGAAAAGAACCACCCGGGAACTATGGGCGTCCACAAAACCCATGAATTCGCCCAGGAGTTCGGTCTGAAGGCCACGGCCTTTTTGGGCGAGTTTCATAAGGAGAGCGCTGCAGAGAGGATCAGGCAGATCGTGATCAAGCTTAGCCGTCAGGGGCGCGAGGGCGTGGTGATGAAAGACCCGGAAAATATTGTGCCGCCGCTAAAGTATACCGGCTCCAATACCAATTGCAGTGACCTGGCCGTGGCCTTTCGCTACTATAACGATTATGCTCTGGACTTTTTTGTCTCTCGGGCGGTGCGAGAGGGCTATCAGTCAGTGGAGTGGAACGAATCGGAAGAGGAGAGACGAGCGAGGGCTCTTTCTTTGGGCGAGAGCATTCTTTTGCCTTTAGTCGATACCATAAAGAGAGCGCAGCAGGGCGAAAATATTGTGCAGAATGTGCAGATCAGGGTGAAAAGCCTGCAGACGGCCAGAGATTTTGAGTATCACCTCCGGAGAAGCGGCATTCGTACTATCTTCGAGCCGCCCGAACCCGACGACGGCTGCTATTTGATACGAATAACTAAACTGATCATGAGCACAAACGATAAAACCCAGGCGCTCCTGGGTGGAGAAATGTGGTAGAAGGCCAAAGCTTATGAGCGAAATTGCAGATATCGAGTTGCAGGGCCATCTCATCGACTCGCAGATCCTAACGAAGGTCTTGGATAAGATCATGGATATGGGCGGCGAGTTTGAGATCAAAAACTTTCAGATAGGCCAGAAGAAGAACGACAGCAGCTATGTGCAGATCACAGTCACCGGAGAGGATGCGTCCCATCTGGACCGGGTTCTCTTAGAGCTGCATGCCCTGGGGGCGCGTCTCGTGGAGATGGAGGATGCCAAAACCGGTGTTGCCCCAGGCGATATGGTCGTTCCACGTGGATTTTACTCCACCACCAACCATCCCACTTACGTGCGCTATCAGGGCACCTGGGTGGAGGTGGAGCACAACCACATGGACTGCCTGGTCGTGCTGCAAGACGGTCGGGCCCTGTGCACTCCCATAGGCCATATCAAGAAGGGTGAGCGTGTGGTCATTGGCACATCCGGGGTCAAGGTCGTGCCGCCGGAGCGCCCCCGCGAGAAGACTTTCTTCGGCTTCATGTCCAATGAGGTCAGCTCAGAGCGGCCCAGCGGTGAGCTGGTGCGACAGCTGGCGGGCGAGATTGTGAGCACCAAGAAAGCGGGCGGAAAGATTGCCGTGGTCTGCGGACCGGCTTTGGTTCACACGGGCGCGGCGCCCTCGCTGGCCCGGCTCATACGGGAAGGCTACGTTGATGTGCTTTTGGCCGGAAATGCTGTGGCCGTGCATGACATCGAGCGGCAGCTCTTCGGCACCAGCCTGGGCATGAACTGCCAGGGAAATGCCATCTCCGGAGGGCACCGAAATCACCTCTACGCCATAAGCGAGATCATGGCCAGCGGCTCCATCAAGAATGCCATAGCTGAAGGAAAGCTTAAAGGGGGCATCATGTATGAGGCTACCCAGAAGGGCATCACCTACATTCTGGCCGGTTCCATTCGCGATGACGGCCCGCTGCCTGAGGTCATCACGGATACGGTGAAGGCCAAGGACGCCATGGACAAAGCTCTGCGGGGCGTGGACATGACTATAATGCTGGGCACGATGCTGCACTCCATAGCCGTGGGAAATTTGCTGCCCTCCTTCGTCAAGACCATCTGCGTGGATATCAATCCCTCAACCGTGACCAAGCTCATGGACCGGGGTTCAGCCCAGGCCATCGGCCTTGTCACCGATATCGGCATATTCCTGCCCCAGCTCGTAGTGGAGGTCGATAAATTGAAGAACGGGCCGGAAGAGAAGCCTTGCGAGGATCGGAAAACTTAAATTCACCTGGGTCTGTTGCTTTTCGGTCGAACAGCTTAATGGGCCGCCGTGGCTTAGCCCGGTTAAAGCGGCTGATTCGTAATCAGCAGTTCATGGGTTCGAATCCCATCGGCGGCTTTATTTTACTGATTTATTTCAGCCATTGTGTTCATACAGTCTTAATTTTTATGATTTAATGCTAACGCAATTGGATCCTATAAAATGGTACTTGGCCTGATCAAAGATCTTATCAGTTAGAAGATGATTGAAGTGTATTTGTGCATTCATGGATTGGGGCCTCTCTTTGCCAGTCAATGCCATTGGCCTCTCTTGGGGGGTGTATTCAGTGAGACGAATTCAAGCTAGGTTTAAGTTTTGCGAATGTGTCCCAGGGGTAAAACAGATCATACTCCTGTTGTTAGTGCTGGTCGCATTGGCTAGTAATGCCGCTGCGATCGATGATGGGAAACCTGCTGAGAACTTTTCTGATAACCACTACGATTTCAGGATAGTACAGGGCTGGCTGGCTATGGAGGATGGTGTTCGCCTGTCAGTCACTTATTACCTTCCTGTGGCCCGATCTCCGGACGAGAAGTTTCCTGTGATCCTTGAGATGCATCCCTACAGAAAAGATGACGATTTCTACATCGGCGATTACGATTACTATACATTCTTTGCCCGGCATGGCTATGCCACAGCACGGGTAGATGTGCGCGGCACCGGATCCTCAGAAGGGGAGACTGTGCCACATGAGTATTCACCCATCGAGCTCTCCGACGGCGAGGAGGTCATTGCTCAGTTAGCCCGACTCCAATGGTGCAACGGCAACGTTGGTATGCTTGGCATATCCTGGAGTGCCAACAATGCCATCATGCTGGCGTTGAGAAATCCACCTGCCCTCAAGGCCGTCATCGTGGCCCACATGAGTGACGATTTATTTCACGACCATGCTCAATACATTGACGGCATCAAGCAGGTGAATGAGTATGAGGCTTACATGGAGGGCTACAACATCATGCCACGCTCTCCAGATTACAGTCTGGACGAAGATTACTTCCGCAACCGTTTTGATGCTTACCCATGGTTCCTGACGAACCTCAAGCATCAGCGAGAAGATTCTTTCTGGAAGAACGAATCAGCACGCTACCGCTACGATGAACTGCACATCCCTGTGTATATCCTCGGAGGGCTGCTGGACGGCTATCGGGATTCAGTCACCCGAGTTTTGGAAGGATCAAAGGGTCCCGTGCGCGCGGAGATCGGGCCTTACAATCACGCCTTCCCGGATTACGGTGTGCCGGGTCCTAACTACGAGTGGCGTTACGATGCCCTGCGCTGGTTTGACCGCTGGCTGAATGGAGCGAAAAACGGCATCGAAGATGAGCCGTGCTTCAAGGTTTTTGTGCGAGCGGGCAATCCGCCCGATCCTAATATGATAACAACGCCAGGAGAATGGCGCTACGAGGACTGGCCCATCAACAGGACCAAGTGGACTAAGTTCTATCCTTCTGCGGGTGGAGTGCTCTTAACGGACAGTAGTTTGGCTACGGTTGACGGGCTGAAGTTCCAGTCAGGATCGGGGATCGAGGCATCAGGGCTTCGATTCTGGTGGGGTGAATCATCAGAGAACGTGGCTTCATCCGATAAGAGTGCACTTGTCTACGACTATACTGTCCTAAATCAATCGCTTGAGATCATAGGTTACCCTGAGGTCACGCTGCATACTGCTACAGATGCCTCGCTTGCCAACTGGATCGTCAGGTTAGAGGATGTGCAGCCCGATGGGAACGTGACACTGGTGACTGGAGCAGCACAGTGTGGTGCACAGCGAAACTCGTCTCGCGATCCTGAGGCACTGGTGCTGGGAACATTCTACAATCTGTCCTTCAAGCTCCACTTCACCACCTGGACCTTTCAGCCCGGGCATAAGATCCGAGTAGCCATCACCAACGCTCAATTCCCGTCCTTCTGGCCGACACCCTATGCGATGACAATGAAGCTCAAAATAGGGGAGAGGGGAACTTCTATCAAATTGCCGGTCGTTCCTTTCCAGGAGCGTCCGGTTCCTAAACACCTGCCACCAGAAGCCACTCAGATGCCCCCGGATGCCGTATCACTGCCGGGCGGCGGTGACCCAATCTACACACTCGTATCCCGAAATTCCGACACGGGCATGGTTTGTGTTGAGCAGAAGAGCGAGCACTACTTTACGGTAAAGGACCGCTCCTATTACCAAATGGACTGGCGCTATTACGAGACCAATGAACGCAATCCTGCAGATACTCGATTCATTGGAACGTCCGAGGGCAAGGTGACTATGAAGGATCGATCTGTCATGCATCGAACCACCACAGATATGCAGTCCTCAGTCGAGAACTTCCATGTTGTGATCACACGCAGGATCTACGAGAACGACACATTGTTACGAGAGAAGGTCTTCGACGAGGTGATCCCAAGAGATTTCCAGTGAATATGGGCTTTGCAAAATGCCACCTTGTAAATCCCTGCCCATTATCCCCTCATCATCCCCACCAACCTCGTCGCCTCCACCAGCCCGTATCCGCCACGCTTCGCGGCGTCCTCATCGAAGCTCTCCACCGCGTCCGGTTCCACTCCTGCGCCCGCAATGGTGAATGGCACAGGATCGCAGCTGTGCGTCTTGATGGAAATTGGCGTGGCATGGTCGGGCAGGAGGAGCACGCGCCAGTCCTCTCCGCTCTTTTGCAGCCCTTCCACCACCGGGCCGACTACCAGCTCATCGAAAAGCTCAATGGCTTTTACCTTCAGCTCGGTATTGCCCTCGTGGCCCATCTCATCCGGGGCCTCGACGTGCAGATAGACAAAATCCAGGCGCTTTAGTGCTTCCAGCGCGGCCTGCACCTTTCCCTCGTAATTGGTATCGATGTTGCCCGTGGCTCCAGGAACGTCAACGACCTGCAGCTCCGCGTACCTGCCGATGCCCTTGAGCAGGTCCACGGCGCTGATCATGGCCCCTTTCAGGCCGTACTTTTCGTCAAAGGAGGGCATGGTTGGCGCCGGGCCCTGCCCCCACAGCCATATGGCGTTAGCTGGGTGCTTGCCCTCAGAAATGCGCTTTTTGTTCACGGGATGGCTGGCCAGGACAGGCCGCGCCGCCTCCATGAGCCGTCTGAGCAGTTCGCTGTCCGGTCCGCGGGGCAGGTGCTCGGCGACGCTCTGGTCGCTGATGTCGTGCGGTGGGGTACAGACTGCGTTCGCTCCTGCCTTCAAGACGAGAAGGTTTCTGTAGCTTACGCCTGCGTAAAGCCGCCGCTCTGGCATCAACGGCTGCAAGGCCTCGATCAGCTCGCGGCTCTCTTCGGTGGTTATGTGTCCGGCGCTGTAGTCTAACATGGCGCCGTCCTCAATAGTCACAAGATTGCAGCGAAAGGCGATGTCGGCTTTGCCTAATGCCACGCCCATGGCTGCCGCCTCAAGAGGCGCGCGACCAGAGTAGTGCTGGGATGGCGAATAGCCCATGACGGAAAGGTTGGCCACATCGCTTCCCGGTGCGAATCCTTCTGGAACTGTCTGGGCCAGACCGCTCTTGCCCTGCTTCGCTAAACGGTCCATGTTGGGCTTTTTGGCGGCCTGCAAAGGCGTCTTGCCTTGCAGGGCATCTAGCGGCAGGTCTGCCATGCCGTCGCCTAAGAGAACTACGAGCTTCATCATGGCTATCATCGGGAAAATAGTATTAATCGTCTTCGTCTGAATCAAAGATGGATATGAAGGAGGGAGGAGAAAGTCAATCGGATGTAGGAGGGAAAACTGGCCATCGACTTTCGCCAATATACTATACGTCAATTGCCGATATAAAAGTCTTTCGCTTCAAGTTAGAAAAGACCATCTCCGCCAAGAAGAAATCATCAAGAGATATCAAGTCCCAGGCGGGCCAGCGCCAAATCCACAGCGTCCTCCGCGGAGGAGCCAATCACCGCGATAGTAGACGGCCTGACCCTGCCCGATGCTCGACTTTAATAAGCCGTGCTCGAAGGCAGCATAAGCGCTGGAATCTCACACAGCGTCCGAATTACGGGAACCCTTTTCATGTGGCCTCTTGCCCGCCCTCTCGCCTGTGAATACGCGCACCTTCTTCATGCCCCGCTCGCGGAGTTTGATGTCCGTGGCCTAAAAGCAGCTATTTCCTTTTTCTCTTGGCCTCTTCGGCCTCACTGGCGTTGATCTCCGCCAGATGCTTGTTCAAAACCTTGGCCAGCGTGTTGAGCTTGACTCTGGTACAGGTGGCACCGCGAGTTATGCCGGTCACGATATCCACTACCTCGCCTTTTGTTTCCGTCTTCTGGTGGGCGGGCTTGACGTCGCGTGTCCTGATGCCTTCCTTGGCAAAATCTTCCATATCCATGGGACACTGCGCCACCACTACCACGGGAATATTTACCTGCGCCAAAACCTCTTTGGCCTTGTGGATGACGTGCGATCGCACATTGCCCAGATGTAAAACAGCAATCTTATGGCGCGCCACCTGTTCCAGTTCCCTCTCGTTCAGCCCGAAGGTTGGGCCGTAGCCTCGCGAAGCCTGGGGAAAGCTCTCCGGAACTCCGGTTCCTGCCTCCAAAACCAGCACGCTGGTCTGAATTCCTTCCCGGCGCAGTCCGTAGGTCATCTCGCAAACGGGTTTGGTGATGTGACGCCGCCCTGGTGACATGGCTATGGCGATCACATCCGGCTTTGTCGCCTCAGAGAGCGTGCCCCTCTGGGCCAGCCCGCCACCCTTAGCCAGGCCCATGCTCTCCCGGCAATCCACCACCTGAGTTGCCCTGCCAATCATGCTCTCCATTTGCGGTGGGATGGAATATAAGATAAGTGGTAGTGTTTATAAACTGGAATACTGAGGAAATTGCTATGCTCATCTTTATTGGTCTCGGGCTCTACGACGAGCGGGATATCTCCGTCAAAGGCCTGGATGCGGTCCGCGCCGCTGACATGGTTTATGCTGAGTTTTACACCTCCCGGCTGATGGGCGCAACTTTTGAGACGCTGGAGGCATTCTACGGCAAAAAGATCCACCTTCTCTCTCGCTCGCAGGTGGAGGTGGACCCCTCCTGGATGGGGGGTGCCAGGGATAAAGACGTGGCCTTCCTGGTGGGGGGCGATGCCATGGTCTCCACCACCCATCTGGACCTGCGGCTGCGGGCGGCAAAGATGGGCATCACGACGCGGGTGATTCACTCTTCCTCCATCGTCACTGCAGTATCGGGACTATGCGGCCTGCAAAACTACCGCTTCGGCAGGTCCACGACCATCCCGTTTCCCTACATTTCCCGGGGCAAGCGCATAATTCCCGAGACGCCCTACCTGGTTTTAAAGGAGAACCTGGAGCGCAATTTGCATACCATGCTCTTCCTGGATATCCAGAGCGATTTTGGCGAGAGATACATGACCGTAAACGAAGGCGCTGCGCTCCTCCTGGAGATGCAGGAGGCTGCGGGCGAGAATATCCTTGACGAAATTTTAGGCATAGGCATTGCCCGGGCGGGCTCGGATGATGCCTCGGTGAAAGCGGATCTTCTTGCCCGTCTGCAAAGCTACGACTTTGGCGGGCCCTTGCATATTCTGATTGTCCCCGCCAGGCTGCATTTTATGGAGGCGCAGGCCCTGACGGAATTGGCAGGCGCGCCTGAAGATGCTGTAAAATGCGTAGACTGAAAAGCTATTAATATGAACGATGCGGGTTTAATTTGATGAAATTGATAGACGCAGGGGGCGCGCCCGGGGATGAAGCTCGGATTAATTACTGAGTTTGATGCTGCGCACAGCCTGCCCGGCTACCAGGGCAAGTGCGCCAATCTGCACGGCCACACCTATCAGGTGGAGATTGTGGTGGGGGGCGATGTGGGCGACGACGGCTTCGTCATGGATTTTTATCAGCTAAAAAAAATCCTTGCAGACGCACTACAGGATCTAGACCACGGCTACTTAAATGATATTTTGCCGAATCCCACCGCGGAGACTATCGCCCAATGGATCTCGGATCGGCTGAAAAACGATATGGAAGGCACTGCCGTCCGGCTGCTTTCCTTGAAACTTTGGGAAGGAAAGAATAAATGGGTGATGATCGACTGATCTTTATTGGGTCGCGGTAGTGTCCCAGTTTTTAGTAGCTTCCGGATTGTCCTTCAGCTCCTTTATCCTGGCGGCGGCCTGCTCATCGTAATACTTCTTGTATTTTTCTTCTCGATCTTTCTTGCCCCAATCCGCTATTTTTCTGTCCAGGGCTTCGAACATGTACTTCTCGGCGGCCTTGACGGTTTCCATGTCTCCTCTCAGCACCAGGATCTCTCTGTCCATCACTTCTCCGGTCATCTCCATTTTTCCAGGACGGCGGATCAGGTCCAGCTCGAAATTCTCCACTATCTCGCGGATTACTGATATGGGCATGCTCAATGGGATCGCCAGGTCGTAAAGTCCTTTCAAATCTTCTGCGCTTTCTTTTGTGGGAGAGTCCATAAGTACCATGGCTAGAATCATTCTTGCCTTGATTTAAGGTTGTCGAAGACCTAAAATCGATCTAGTGGCTCTGGAAGGGAAACAGTTATAAATGGGATCATCAATGCAAAGTGCGGCTCGGGCCCGTAGCTTAGCCAGGTTGAGCGCACGGCTGATAACCGTGAGGTCACGCGTTCAAATCGCGTCGGGCCCATTTTCTTAATTTAGCGAGTTATTTCTCCCTCCAGTGTCACGTTCATGACGAAGTTGAAGGGCAGGGTCTGACACCATCCGGCTTTCTCAAAGATGGACATGAAGCATACACCCATGAGCTTCTTGTATTTCATTTTGCCCAGAAAATCTTTCATCTCCGCAGGCTTGACGCCAATCTTGGGCATGGCCATGCCCCCCAGGATTACGACAACATCAGTCTCCGCACTTGCCGCACCCCCCAGCTCCATTCCATATTCCGTGGCCACGATGCGCCGTGCTTTTTCCATATTTAAGCCGGGCATAAATGCCAGCTCTTTTTCTCGCACCGGATAGCCCAGAAATAGGGCAAAGGGTGTGCAAAATCCCGGGGAGCCGATAAAAATGATCTTCTTGTCATCCTTTACCAGATCTCTAAATCCGTTCAGCATTCCGCCTAATCCTTTTATGTCCTGTATCTTCTCCACAATGATCCGTCTCCAATTTATCTCCCTAAGCATTGCGTTATAGGAAGTCTTAGCTAGAATTGCATTTGGATAATATATATATTCTGTAAGACGGAAACTCGTTGCAGTTGGATGTGATGGCGTGCCCTATGCCTGCCTTGAAACTGACCAGCCTATTACAAAAGACGCGGTCGTCAACCGGAGATGCGAAAAGACCATGCGGTGCAAAACTGCCGCGATAGGGCAGGAAAGAATTCCTGTAGAAGGTGCCCCGCCGGCAAAGCCAGATCGCTCCCGATAATGCAAAAACGAGCGGCTGGCAAAAATATCCCGGAAAAAGGAGCGCGTCTATCGCGATCACGCCCGACACGATTCAAAACGTTTATGAGGATAGAACTGTCACTTGACCATGATGTCTAAGAGATCTGTAGATAAGGGTGACAGTGGCAATAAAACCACGGTGAAGCCCAACGAGGCCAAGCCGCGGGAGGCCTCGTTCGTCCCCCTGGAAAAGAAGGCCAATGCTGCGGCCAAGGCCGGCATTTGGCAGAATAGCGATCTATATTTATACGCAGGATTGATCGTGGCGGCACTTTTCTCATTTTATCTGCGTGCCATTGTTCCCTGGGACCGAGTCTTCTCGGGCAGCCGCGTCATATTCAGCAGCGAGACCGATGCCTGGTATCATATTATGCTGGCCAAAGGCACTGTGATCAACCTGCAGAGATTATGGTTTGATCCCATGACCTATTTCCCTCATGGAACGCCGCTGCACTTCGGTCCTTTCTTGAGCTGGGCCATTACCGTATTCTCCTACATCTTCGGCTTGGGCCAGCCCAGCAATCATCTGGTTGAGGTTGTGGGCGCATTCTTACCGGCAGTCCTTGGCGCGCTCCTGGTCTTCCCCGTCTACTTCATCGGAAGGGAGCTATGTGGCAAGAGCTGCGGCCTGGTTTCGGCACTGATCATTGCCGTGCTTCCCGGCCAGGTCTTAAGCCGCACCACTTTAGGTTTTACAGATCACCACGCGGCAGAGATCCTGTTTAGCAGCTTGACTATGATGTTCCTGCTCCTTGCACTTCGCTCCGGAAAGAGCATGACCCTTGCTTCTGTGCAGAGAAATTTTTCCGCATTTAAGAGGCCCCTCCTCTATTCTGCTCTGGCCGGTGTTTCCCTAGGTCTTTATATCGATGCCTGGTCGTCCGGATTTCTCTTCGAGGGAATAATTCTGCTCTTCATTATGTTGCAGAGCATCTTTGACCACATTCGGGGAAAGAACGTGGAATACTTGGGCATATCCGGCGCAATGACTTTCCTCGTGGCCACGCTGCTGGTGCTCCCCTTTGTCGATTCCTACTACGGCTTCAATCATTATCTCTACAGTCTCTTCCAGCCCACCATACTTCTCCTGGGCGTGGTTGCAGTAGTCTTTTTCTCTGTCCTGTCCAGGTTCATCCGGGAAAAGGGATTCGAGAGCTACTACTATCCAGGCGCATTGGTGGGAGTGGCGGCCATAGGCACGGCCATACTTTACTTTGTCCTTCCTCAGTTCACCAGGCCGCTCTTTGCGGGACTTGCCATATTCCAGCAGAAGACGGGTGGAGCCGCAACGGTTGGCGAGGCATCGGCATTGTTCTCCAGCGGGGGACAGTTCACCTTTAGCAGTGTCATCACATCGTTTCCAGGAATCGGCTATAGCCCAGATCCGGCAGCTATATTCCGCCTTCCTGAGACTCTCGCTATATTGTTTACAACTTTCACATTTGCTCTGATCGCGGTGATATTGCTCATCTCCAGAAATGTCAAGTCCCAAAAGCCCGCGGAAGTATTGATCTTGACCTGGTCTTTGGTGATCCTCATCATGGCGCTCGCTCAGAACAGGTTCACCTATTATTATGCGATAAACGTGGCCGTTCTAACCGGCTTTTTGGTGACAATGGTATTGCAGAGGTTCGGCGCTACGGATCTGAACCTGGATCTGGTCAAGGACCCGGTCAAGCTGATCACCTCAAATCTCAAGATCATACTCTCGGCAATTTTGATATTTTTGTTTATCCTCTTGCCGAGTCTTAGCTGGAGCATAGTATACGCTCAAAGTGCCGGAGGCCCGGATTCTGATTGGCTGACCTCAACGGCATGGTTACAGAACAATACGCCACAGCCCGGTATGGACCTCTATGAGAAATATGTGCGGCCCGCCGGCGGCAAGTACGCTTATCCTGATACTGCCTACGGTATCATGTCCTGGTGGGATTACGGACACCTCATTGAATGTGTGGGCCATAGGATTCCCAATGCGAATCCTTTCCAGCAGGGAATAGGCAGCGTACCCAATGGTGTTCCAGGATCATCGCCCTTCTTCTTAGCCGAGAATGAGAGCCAGGCGGAAGCAGTGCTGGCAGACCTTGATCTAAACCGTTCGCAATATCTGAACACCAAATACGTGATGATCGATCAGCCCATGGCGGTAGGCAAGTTCCATGCCATGGCGGCCTGGAGCAACATTCCCACTTCCAAGTACATGGCTGGAGTCTACCAGCAGCAAGGCGACAGTTGGGTGCCTGTGCAGATCTGGCGCGAGTCCTATTTCAAGTCCATGGCGGCTCGCATGTACTTCTTCGATGGAACCGAGAATTCCGGAGATACGGGCATAGGACTGGCCTATCGCGCCAGGGACGCGGGAAATGGAGTTACGGTTCCCGTGCTTACCGAGGCGCCCATGATCACCCGCAATCGTACTGAGCTGGAGGCGTTCATCAACGAGAGCCGAAATAAAGGGGACAATGCCGAGATCGCTGCCATGACTCCTGCCAACTCAGCCTTCCCGCTCGATGCCCTGCAGCATTATCGTCTGGTGCACGAATCCGAGAATACCATAACCGCGGGTCAGAAGTTCGTCAAGATCTTCGAGCATGTGCCTGGAGCGGTGATTAGCGGAAATGCGCCGGCTGGAACTAAAGTTGTAGCCGCAATTCCCATCATGACCAATCAGAACCGGGCTTTCATCTACCAGCAGTCCAACATCAGCGATGCCGACGGCCGGTTCACCCTGGTGCTTCCTTACTCCACGGAAGGCCCAATTGATGGCAGCACAAATTTCGATACCAAGCCCATGAGTGCCTACCAGTTGTCTGTGGGTGACAAGACCTACGAATTGAAGGTGCCTGAGGAGAACGTCCTCTCCGGAGCTGTCGTCACCGTATGAAGCTCCTGGAGGAGATGAGCTGGCCGCAGATCGTTGCAGGACTTAAGGAGACGCAAACCGTAATCCTGCCCGTGGGTGCAACCGAGGAGCATGGGCCTCATCTGCCCACGATGACGGATACCATTCAGGCCATGGAGGTGGCGCGCGCTGTCGCAAAAGAGCGCCACGTCTTCCTGGCCCCTCCCCTGCATTACGGAGTCTGCCGCAGCACGCGGGGCTTTCCCGGCACCATCACCGTGGGGCACGATGCCCTGCGCTCCTTCGCCAGGGATCTGCTGCTATCCTTTGCCGATAGCGGCTTTGTCCGGGTGCTGATTCTGACGGGCCACGCGGGAGGACAGCACATGGCGGCTCTCGAGGAGGCCTGTCAGATGGCTGTGGAAGAGCGCGATTTCTGCGTGAGCCTGGTCTCTTTGTTCGATCTGATTGATGCCGGGGCCGTTGAGACCGCGCATGATGGGCATGCCGGGGAGATGGAGACCTCTCTCATGATGAATATTCGTCCCGATCTGGTCAAAGGGAGGCCTGAGAAGCATTTCCCGAAAAGGCCGCAGTTCCTGGTCATGAAGGATGTGCGTCATCTTATGGGAAACGGCATCATGGGCAATCCCCAGCCGGCGACGCTCGATAAGGGAAAGCAGTTCTTCCAGATGGCGGTGACCGGTGTCATGGGTGCCCTGGATGAGATGGAGGGCGATGCCTGGACAAAGAAGTGATTCCGCTCCAACTCGTCTCTTTTTTCCTTTTTATGTTTTCTTTCTTTTCTTCTTCGACTCTCTTTCGGCTATTCGACAGGTTTATAACTTATCAATCTAACCGGAAAAACCGTGCCTGAGAAGACTGCTAAATGTTCATTTGTCAATCATAAAATCGGGCTTTTAAAGCCGGAGAGGCTAGCTTCGGGCATCTTCGGGCATCTGGTCTTTTCTTTCTTTTGATGGGGGCGAGAGGGCAAGAGAGCCTTGCTCTGATCCGCCCGATTGTGGGATGGTAATATGTTATCAGAAAATGATGTCAAAGTTCTGAAGGCGATATCTGCCGGTCCATCTGATCCTCAGAGCATTGCCGAAAATCTAGAGTTGAAGGTAGAAGCGGTGCGGGCATCAGCAGATGCTTTGAGCGAACAGGGCCTCGTAAATGTGACCAAATCCGTGGAAGAGATTTTCTCGCTGACTGAAGAAGGCAGAAAGTATGCTCAGGAAGGCCTTCCGGAGAGAAATCTGTTCATGTCACTGGGATCTGGCAAGCCTATGTCTGAGCTGAAAGCTTCGGCCTATAAAATAAGTCTTGGATGGCTGAGGAAAAAGGGTTGGGCCACGATTCAAGGGGGCGAGATCAAGCCCCTGGGCTCTGCTCCGAGGGGCTTGGATGAGGAGATACTGGAAAAACTGCTGGCTGGACCCAAGAGCAGCGCAGATCTGGACAAAAAGGGTCTGGCCGATCTTAAGGGACGGGGACTGGTTAGTTCCAGTAAGAGCAAAGAGTGGCGGTATGAGATCACAGTGGAGGGGGAACAATGCGCGTCTGGCGGAATGGACGAGACCGCGGATCAGGAGATGTCGCTCCTTACATCCGATATGATTAAGACCGGCTTTTGGAAGGAAAAGGACGGAGTCTTACATTTGGATTATATGGGCTCGTTCTATCGTGCCCGTCCCTACGACGTCACCCTCGCAGCCGACCGGCTCATCCCCGGCAAGAAGCACCCCTACCAGAGGCTCATCGATTTCATGCGGGCGATCATGCTGGAGATGGGCTTTGTGGAGCTCAAAGGCCAGATAGTGCAGTCCAGTTTTTGGAACTTCGATGCGTTGTTCCAACCGCAGGACCATCCCGCCCGGGAGATGCAGGACACATTCTATCTGGACAGTCTGGCCGATATCCCCGACTATACCCGCGTCAAAGAGATGCACGAATGCGGCCGGGGCGCACAGAGCACGGGCTGGGGAGGATGCTGGAAGCCGGAGGTTGCCCGCCAGGAGGTGCTGCGCACGCATACAACGGGAGTGACCATCAAGTACCTGGCCGAGCATCCTGAGCCGCCGGTCAAGGCCTTCGGCATAGATCGCGTCTACCGGCGCGAGGCAATAGACGCCACCCACACTCCTGAGTTCGAGCAGCTGGAAGGCATTATAATGGACAGGGATGTGACGTTTTCTCATCTTCTGGGTATCTTGAAGGAGTTTTATGCCAAGATGGGTTTTGAGGAGGTACGCTTCCGGCCGGGCTACTTCCCCTACACTGAGCCCTCCGTCGAGCCGGAGGTCTTCATAGATGGCCTCGGATGGGTGGAGCTGGGCGGAGCGGGAGTCTTCCGAAAAGAGGTCACGGCGCCATTCGGCATCGAGCACCCCGTGCTGGCCTGGGGCCTGGGAGTTTCGCGGGTGGCCATGCTTAAGCTGGGGCTCAAGGACCTGCGACTCCTCTATCAGTCGGATATCGAGTGGCTGCGCGAAACGCCCGTTTCCATCAAGCTTTGAGGGATTATTCATGCCGGTTGTCAGACTTTATTACGAGGACATGGAGAGGCTGATTGGAGCCTCTCGGGATACAATCATGGGCCGGCTGGCCATGATGGGTGCAGACATTGGAAAGAGAGCGGAAGAGGAGCACGTGGATGTGGAGTTCTTCCCGGATCGGCCCGATCTCTACAGCGCCGAGGGCGTGGCCAGAGCCATGCAGGGCTTTTTGGGCCTCAAGACGGGACTGGTGGAGTATCCTGTTCGGGAGGGTCCGATCGTCCTGCATGTGGAGGAATCGGTAAAATCGGTGCGCCCCATCATCGGATGCGCCGTTGTGCGGGGATTATCGTTCACCAGCGAGGCCATTGAGTCGCTCATGGGCTTGCAAGAGGATCTGCACTGGGGTTTGGGCAGAAACAGGCGCAAGGTGGCCATAGGCGTGCATGACCTATCTCGCGTCACGCCGCCCTTCCGCTACTTTGGGGAAGATCCTGCTCGAAAGTTTGTGCCCCTGGACTTTACCGAAGAGATGAGCATGCAGGAGATCCTGCAAAAGCACCCCAAGGGCAAGGGTTACGGGCATATCCTGCAAGGGTGCGAGCGCTATCCGCTCATTGTGGACTGTAATGATCAGGTGCTCTCCTTTCCGCCTATCATCAACGGCGAGCTGACCTCTGTCACTGAGGAGACCGAGGATCTCTTCATTGACGTTACGGGAACGGATGGCATGGTGCACAAAGCCCTGAACATAGTAGTAACCTCTCTGGCGGAGAGGGGCGGCAGGATCGAGAGTGTTCTGGTCAAGAGAAGCGAGGGCGATTTTGTCTCTCCCAATCTGCAGCCGTCTAGCTGGACCGTGAGGGCAGCGGAGGCCAACAAGCTGATAGGCTTTGATCTGAAGCCCCCGGAGCTGGCCGAATGCCTGCAGCGGATGCGATTAGGGGCAGTCGCGAATGGCAGCGAGGTGCATGTGTTGGTTCCGGCCTACCGGGCGGACATAATGCACTCCTGGGACATCTTCGAGGACGCGGCCAAGGCTTATGGCTTTGACCGGCTGGATGCCCGTCTCCCTGGTACTGTGACTGTAGGCCGCGCTCACCCTTCGGAGCTTCGCAAAGCCGAGATTCGCGAGGTAATGGCAGGCCTAGGTTATTTGGAGACCATGCCCTTCACCCTGACCAATGAAAAGATGCATTTCCAGTGGATGAGGCGCTCGCCAAAGGGCGCAGGCGTGGTTTCCGTCCTGCATCCTATCAGCGAGCTGCACACAATTCTGCGCACCTCGCTTCTCTCCAGCCTTCTGGAGATCTTTGCCATGAACCAGCATCATCCTCTCCCCCAGAGGATCTTTGCTGCGGGAGATGTGGTGGTGGAGAAGAAGACTCGCATGCATTTAGCCGCAGCCAGCATTCACAGCGGGGCCAATTTCTCGGAGATTCGCTCGGCCGTCGATGCCGTGCTGCGGGAACTGGCCATAGGGGCAGAGATTGTTCCTTCTCAGGATGGAGCGCTTCTGCCTGGAAGGGGTGGCGATCTAATGGTCGGGGGCCGAAAGATCGGATGCTTTGGAGAGCTGCATCCCTTGGTTTTAAGAAGCTTCGGCCTGGAGCAGCCGGCGGTAGGGCTGGAGATCGAGTGGGGTGAGCTCTGAAAGGAGCTTACCATTAATTTTTCTTCTTTTGTCTTCTTCGGAAAATGGATCAGATTTATCTGCCGATAATGGCAATAAAGAGTCTTGGCTATAATGGAATGTGGCTGCTATGAAGGTTCGAGATCTGATGAGCTATCCCATTGCCACTGTGCGCCCGGAGGCCACGGTGCTGGAGGCCATAAAAAGGATGGCGGCGGAGAAGAGGGGCAGCGTGCTGGTGGCCAGGGACGGTCTTCTCAAGGAATGCCTGGGAATTGTCACCACCAGCCGGATCTTTCTCAAGGTCTTTGCCGAGGGACGCGATGCAAGCCGTGTATCCGTCTCAGAGATCATGACCCCCGGGCCGCTGGTCGCCATTGACCTTGATGCCTCAACCCATGAGGCGGCGCGCCTTATGCAGGATCACAGCATCCGAAGGCTTCCCGTGATGAAGGACGGGGCACTGGTGGGAATCATCACCAGCAAGGACCTGCTTTCATGCGTAGTGTGATGCGGCTGGTGACATACTTTCTTTCGGTCGGCAAACGCAGAATTTAAATAGCCTAACGGTCAAGTCCCTGAAGTAAGTCGAGGTTGCCTAGCCTGGTAAGGCGCAGGTTTGCTAAACCTGTTCTCCTCCGGAGATCGTGGGTTCGAATCCCACCCTCGGCGCTTTCTTATTTGTGAGTAATCTTGCGATTTCTGTGTGGATAGGATTCTCGGTATTATCGTAAAATGGTCATCTATACTTCCTCTTTGTGACAGCAATGATGCTTCTTTTTCATGAACCATAGAAGTGCCAGCAAACCAATCACGAACAGCTTTATTTTTATAATCTTCTTGATAAATTTTAACATAATCTATCTCTCCTTAGCTATATCTGTCTCATGACTAAAAAACTGTGACCTTTTCATGGCCTGTTTGGTCCGGCCTTATTCGATACCCTATCTAATCCGTCTCCCGCAGGAGCGGCCGGATCTCATAGACATCCAACTGTCGCTGGATTGTGAATCTATCGTTGCCCTTCTGGTGGCTCACGAGCAGGGAGTTGCCCACATCTTTGGGCAGATAGAACTCTTCGTTGTCCAGCTTGACCCGGAAGAATTTCCGACTCTTGCCCATCTCCATGTCTCTGTACATGCCGGTGACCTTCTCGCCGATCTTCAGAATCCTGGGTTCCATACGAAATTCACCTCATTGATGATTATAATTATGTCCTGCTGCTACTTCTAGCTTCCTATAGAATTTCCGGGATATTTTCAGCTTTTCACGGAGGCATGAGCCTGCTCGATCTCCGGGCAGTTCAAGGGGCAGGACTCCCCATCTTCGCCAGCATTATCCCATTGCATTTCCATCTGCAACGCGTCCAAATAATCAGTCTCATTGGTCGTCTTCTCCCAGCAGGCGCAGCTGATTCCCGGAGAGGCAGTCGCCACCTCTGACAGCTTTTGTGGCGCGCAGCCTCCCAGCCAGGCCCGGTCGATGACGGACAGATTTTGCGCTGCCACCTGGCCATAGCTGCAGTTGCCAACGACAACAGCCCTGTTTATGATGTCTCCCTCGCACTTTTCCACATTCAAGTTGATCCCGATGCTCACGGTATCGCCGATGGAAAGATGCAGCAGTGTCCAGTTGGAGCTGTTGCTGCAAAGCAGGTTTGGCCGCAGAGTGGCGTTGAGGAACCAGGCCCCTGGCGGGAAGAGGTCCTGCAAGAAGAGAGGCCCAATCGTGGTGTTGCCGTCATTGGTGATGGTGATAATATAAGCAGCCACGTCCCCTACCCGCAGGCCGTCTTTGCGAAGGTATAGATGCGGTCGGTCGTATTTGGCAGGGCCTGCGAGGATGATTTTTCGTTTCACGGTGTATTCGCCCATGAGTGTCTCATCCAGGTCTACCGCAAGGGTTCCGTTCTTTCCTACAGCGGTTCGTAGTTTCGCTATCCCGGAAAAGCTGGACTCGCTCACAAGCTCCCTGGGGCTGGCAGCAGTTGCCTTCTTTTTTAGTCGAGTGGCGCCGTAGTACTCCTCGGCGATGAGGCTGGATGGGCTGTGCTGCTGCATTCCCTCCGACCACTTTTGAGATATGTTCAGAAAAGTGTGTGGCGTGACTTTGTGGCTTACGCTATCGTAAGAAGCATCCAGGTCCTTGGCCATGATGCCGGAAAATGTGTCCCACCTCTCTTGGGATCGGTAGGGGCCTGTGCCTGACTCGTAGCTCCTCTGCCCCCTGCCATGCATATCTTTGGCAGCGTATCCCTGTCCGGAGACGGCGCGGTCCATCATCTGGCCCTGGCCTAGGTCGTGGATGCTCATCGCGACCTGGAAATCTCCTGCATAGTCCTCTATGGAAAAGGTATCGCCTTTCTGCCCCGGTGCCGGTCGTTTCAGTGTACCAAGGTGCGCCAATCCATGAAGGCCGGACTTTATCTGCATCACTGACCGGTTCTCATCCAGATAATAATCTGTCTTTACGGGTAATATTTATATACTATTAAGTCCCTATTACGATAAGGTGAATTAATGGTTAAACCTGATAAGTCCAGATATGTTTGGCTCTATTTGCCTTCAAAAGCAGATAAGGATCGCTGGCAAGCCCTGGCGGATGCTGCCCAAATCCCCTTATCCAAGTTTTGCATATCAATCATAGAGGAGTGGCTGGCCGAAGAGGTGGAGTTCAAGCCACGGCGTGAGATTACCAAGGAAATGGAGGAATTGAAGGCGGAAAATAGAACCCTTCGCGATGATCTTCGCCAAAAGGCCATAGTCCTGGAGAGATATGAAGGCGAATTAAAGAAGTATCGCTCACAGACATTTCTTGGCGAAAATTTTGCAGGTATAAGGCGCTACAGCGAGGAGATAGTGTCTTTATTGAAATCTCGCGGCCAGGTGGATAGCTACAAGCTACTTGAGGCTCTATGTATAGACCCAAGAGAATCCGAGCTTGTAAGGGCCGTTTCCAAGCAACTGGAAGAGCTTGAAGAATACAAGTTAGTCGAGTCTGATGGGAGGTCTTGGCGGTGGATAGGCTGAAATCAGACGAGATAGTCGAGAGTTTTTTAGAGGATTGTAAGGTTAGAGGCATGAGTCCGCGAACTATGCCATCTTATAAGTCGGCCTTGAAGATGTTCAGGAAGTATCTGAGTCAATTAAACGTTGATATCCTGGAGGTAAATAGGGATGTTCTGAGAGGCTTTGTAGTACATATTAGGGAGAAGGGACTATCTCAGAGATCTCTAGAGGCGAGTTTTTCAATCTTATCTAGCTTTTATGAATATCTGAGTTATGAAGGCTTGGTATGCAAAAATCCAATTCTCGATGTAAGGAAACGCTATCTAAAGAGTTACAAGGAAAATGGGTGCGACCATGAAAGAAAGCTTATCAGCATAGAGGATATGGCAAAGATGATTAACTCTGAAATGAATATCAGGGATAAAGCCATCATAACCTTATTGGCCAAGACTGGTATTAGGAGAAACGAGCTAATCAGCCTTGATGTCTCTAATATTGATCTAATCGAGATGAAGATCACATTAAAACCCACCCATAAGAGGACTAATAGAATTGTATTTTTTGACGATGAAACCGCTTTCATCTTGCGACGTTGGTTGAAGATTCGCGAGGGCATGAATAAGAAGCATTTGCCAGCCCTCCTGATAAATGCCAAAAGCAATAGATTAGGGGGAACTGGCGTTTATGATATTGTGGCAAAAGCAGCCAAACGGGTAGGCTTGAATGATTTAGAATCAAATAACCCCAGTGATCACTTCTTTCCACACTGTTGCCGCCATTGGTTTACAACCCACCTTCGGCGCGCAGGAATGCCAAGGGAATTCATCCAGGAGCTTAGAGGCGATGTCAGGAAAGATGCTATCGACATCTACGACCATATTGATAAGAAGGAGTTGAGGGAGAGCTATCTCGCGCATATACCACAATTGGGGATCTGAGTCCAGCCAATAACCTATCTTGCTGGCTCAATATCCTTATATCAACTATGATCAATCGCTATGTTATGAAATCGATAATTGCACTAGCGATGCTTCTGTCTCTCGTTCTGCCGAGTATGGCTTTGTCCCCTGTCGAGAAGGCATATGCGGATGGCGTGAATGATGGTGTAAAGCTGGGAAGATTGGTGAATAATGTTGAGCAGTATAATATCGCCGTCCAGCAATTCAATGACAAAATAAATCAGACTTTTGGAGCCAATGCATCAGTAATGTGGTTGCCCATAGCTACTAACAATACTATTCCTGCATCCACATTCACAGGCACGCCGAAGCCTATTCACAAAATGGATGGAACACCTACTGAGACCAATGTTGTACAATATTGATCGGATTCCCAATGGGCTAGAGGAAAATAAGGAAGATAGACTGTTTATGCATAGGGAATTTGAGCGAGAGCTGCCTGACACATATATCGCCGTTGGGGATCTGGGATGTGGAGAGCTATTCGGAAAGATGGTCCCGTATGCAGTTACCAAGGCAGCCTGAGCGTGTGGGATTGCGCGATTCTAGCCTTGAGAAATAGATGATCAGTTCTGCCCGCGTCGCTGCTGGCACTTTTTCACAACTCTCCTCATGCATGCGGGAACGAAGCGCGAATTCATCCAGGAGCCGCGAGGGCATGTCGGGAAAGAAGCAATTCATATCTATGACCACATAGATCTTATGGAGCTGAAAGAGGCTTATTTGGCGTGCATTCCACAGTTGGGAATCTGATGAAATTCTTTGCAATCGAAGCAACTGAATTCTATCGCGCATGTAGGGCAATCATTCCTATAGTAGGGCCAAATTTCGAATGCTGAAATCGGCATGTTACTCCTTAGATCCATAATGGATATAAATTCAGAGAACGTTATCAAAAAGCTTATATGTTCATATAATCCTAATTCTAATAATGGAAGGTGTAGAAGGGATCTCGGCACAGAATGGTATTCTTTATTCTATATATTTATCAGATGGAGAGGTTCTTGGCAAAGTCAGGCTCAATAAGCTAATGGCAAGGCTGCAGCGAGAGGGATTCCCGATCACCAATCGCTTCATTAATGAAAGAATGGGGCCATATGACGCCATGATTGACGGCTATGCATCAGAACTTTGCGGAGATCATCTTATTTCTCAATCACTTTCACCAAGACCCCAGCATTATAATGATCGCGAAGATTTCAGGCTAACTGCAGAAGGAATCGCGTTTGTGGAGCAAAACATCTTGCCCGCAATAAAGGACCATCCATATTATAATCATTTAATTTATTCGTTCTCAAATATAAAACATGAATATAAACACCTATCTATAAAAAATTTGGTTGATAACGTACATGACGAATTGTGCTTATCAGATAATAAAAGCGTTTTCTTATTGGAACTTGATAACACCAAGAAAAAGATGATGGCAGAGTTCGACAAATTAGAGGCAGGGTTCATTGATTACTGTTACGCATCCATGGTCCTACTTGGTTCTTTGGAATTTGCCATACGAGCAATAACCAAGATTCAAGAAGGTAAGTGGGATAATAACGAAACCGGGAAAAATAACATATTATATAATTCACAGAAGCTATTAGAAAGCGTTTCTTCATCACAGACAATCATCAATTCAATTCAACCTGCTTGCATGGTTCAAAGAGCCTGTCTCAATGGAATGGATTGTGTAGCTGAGGAGTTAAATAAAATAAAATATGGATTATATCGTATCGAATGGAATTCAGAAATTTACCAAATCTTACGACCGTTCGATAGAGACTATGATCTTAATGATTACCAAACGGAGGTGGAAGAATCGGCATTAGCTTCTCGCCTCCAAGAAATGAGAACGATGGTATAGTGATAGATGCCAATTGCTGCATAAAATATGTTTTAAGCTTTAACGTGAAAAAAGGCAAGGAACACATACCCGTAGCTGATTCTTTCTATTCTTCGCTACGGGAGTTTTTCTCAGCGTGCAATATAAAATCTATTAAAATTGGTTATTATCCATTCATTAAGCAGCAATCTCTAGACAATCTGACCGAGGCAGTCAATCGGACCTTCGATGCAAGATGCAAGACGCCCTATTATATTAGATTTAAGCATCTTGAAGACGCGAAATCTAATTTAAATAAATTATTTAATGAAAAACTCATTGAGCTGTTTGAAAAATGTGATGAAACCGATATCACCTTGACTGAAAACATTTTTATAAAATATAAGAAAGATATTGTAAAGGAGTTAAATCTGCAAAGTCAAAAATCCCCTATCCCGGAACCCTCTGATCTGAAATTAATCGCATGTATATGCAAAGAACCTTGGTCCTCGAAATATCTCTTAAGCGACGACGGTCATTTTTGGGGATACCAGCCAGAGATTAATACACATTTTTGTATTTGCGTTTTGCCATTAAAAGAATTGCGGCGAATTAGATTACAGTGGAAATGGAATTGCTGAAATTATTTATATAGATTCAATTGCGCTATGCAAATTCGATCAAAAATGCTCCCTCTTAGGAACGATAGGAATTGTGTAGTGAACCCTTCTCCACTTCGTTCCATCCGCCTCAGGGCGGCCACATCCCTGCTTCGCGGCCCCTCCCTCGGCCTGGATGAGATGCCGTCTATAGATATCGATTACCCCCTACCACCTACCGCCCTTTATTTCAGTAGTGTCACATTATACGTAAACTACTTATATGATGTTACACTACATATCTATAGGTGAGGCATAAGATGGTTCACGATACGGCAGCCAGGCGGGAGGCCAGGGGGTTGAAGAAAAGGGCGCGAGAGCTTGCCAGGGAGTCCAGAGCGCTGGAGGGCATCGATGGGGCGGCTCTGCTGGCCGGGGAAAGGGAGGCCGAGGCGGCCAGGCTGAGGGAGCAGGCCCGAGAGCTGCAAGACAAGGCGAGGCTGGAAGACATCACGGTGCGTCAGGAGCCACTGGTCAAGCAGACCAACACGGGCGAGAGGACCTATTACCGGTGGGTGGCCTCCTGGCGAGAGGACGGCAGGTGCCGGCATGTGTACCTGGGGAGCTGCAAGAAGATGAGCCAGGCCGAGGCCCTGCAGAAGGCTAGGATGATGAAGGCGGAGGCGCTAGGATATGGCAAAGACGGCGTCTAGCAGCATGTACAAAGCTGCCAAGACAGCCCGAGATATCGGGTCTTGGCCTCAGGAGACCCTGGGAAGGGCATAGAACGAGCTTCTTGGCCGGTTGCTATCGAAGCTGAAGATATGGAAGTGAGTGCGGCCTTTCAGACTTCATCCCATCCGCCTCAGGCCGTCTCTCCCACACATTGCAACCCCTAACGCTGCCCTAAGGGTCCGGTATGCCTCGCGACTTTGTGAAGGATTCAGAGGAGATTCAGTATGATGACCCCAACCTAGAAGACAAAGCCAGCCAGATTCATATCTGTCAACTCATTATAGTCATATTTTTTTAAGGCCATATTTATTCTTTCAATTCCCTTACGTTCTCCTTCAGTCAATCTTTGGCTCAATGCAGGAATAGAATTAAATCTGGAATAATGCATGGCCTTTTCAATAGGATTTCCTCCTTTTAGGGGCGCTGGAATAGTTGCATTAGCAAATGTATTTAGCCATATTAGATTTGCCATTGAATCAAAGGCCCTCACTATATCACGATCTTCAACAGAGCGCTCAATTGGAGAGAACTTTTTCCAGTTTTCAGATCTCTTAGGTTTTGTGGTCTCAATTGTTTTCCATTTTTCTGGTTCTTCGAGTTCACCTATGATGGGTCCGAATTTTTTAATGCTTGCTGCCATAAGTGCAATGAACATAAAATCCCTTACATCGTCATCTATGATCACATCATTTAGTTGATTTTCCGGCAAATATTCGAGGATATACATGACATCAAGTATCTCACTCGTCCAAGCTTTTAGTTTTTTTCGCACTCGGGTATCATTAGTAGAGCGCGTATGCGGATTTTGAGCATCTCTATGCATCAACCGATCTCTTTCTAATTCACTTAGCATCAATGATCACTACTCTCATATTAGGAGCCAATTTATTTATACTTATCGGAGTGATTTACTCCAATGATTATGCAACCTACAAGGTGTAAAGGATCAGAGAGGCTGTGCGATGCAATCAGTTTTAGGGTATCGCCAGGACAACGTGCATTTTTGGAAAAGACCGCGGAAGAAAACAACGTTGGACTTTGTGAAGCTGGGAGGATCGTCATAGATAAGGTAAGGAATAGTGAATGCAAAAAAGAGATAGAATAAGTACGCCCCGACGTGTTCCACCACATCAGGGCGAGCAAACAACTCCACACATGCGCAATGTATCGAGGTGTCCTATTTGATTATTACTTGTAAAGATAAAAAGGTTATCGAAACCATCTACTTCCAAGGAGGCTGCTAAATGGACGGCCAGCCATATCACATGCGACCTTGGGATGAAGTCCTAGGCCCGGTCCATAGTGTCGAGGAGGAAGACGGCCATTGTCTTGCCCTTATCGGCAAGATACCTGTTATCCTGCCCCTGGATATGGCCACCAAGCTTGCAGAAGCAAAAGGCCAGCGGGTTGGCGTTCTGAGAACCGATTGCGATTACAGGTTCCGGGTTTGTGATCAGAGGCCATCTTAATGGCCGTCTTCTTCCCTGAAAACTTCTCTCAGGAACTCAAGGCATTACCTAATTGGGCATTGTGGAAGAAAGAAATCATTCGCAACAAGCTCAAGAAGGTCCCTTATCAGGTCTCTGGGAAAAAGGCGAAGTCCAATAATCCTTCGACCTGGTGCAAATTCAATACAGCTCTAACGGCATACCAAGATGTGGGCGGCTATGATGGGATATGCTTCATGATGCCCATTAAGCCCACAAAGATCATTTTCATCGATATCGATCATTGCATAAAAGATGGCATTATCGAGCCGTGGGCGCTGGAGATTGTTAAACGGTTCGACAGCTACACCGAAAGATCGCAGAGCGGCGAAGGGCTTCATATTCTTATCGAGGGAATAAAACCCATCAAACGTTGCCGGAAGGCAGGCAGTCCCTTTGAGATATACGACTGCCTAAGGCCATGTTATCTTACGGGCGATGTCATTGATGTCCACACAACGATCAATGCGCGCCAGGAGCCCCTTAACCGGCTCTATGAGGACATCTTTGCCGATGAGATAATACAGGCCCGCGAACCTCATAAGAAGGCCACGCCGGGCAGCACATGCCTGCCTGATGAGGTTCTAATCCAGAAGGCGTTGATGGCAAAGAATGGCCAGGAGTTCAAAGCCTTGTGGAATGGGTCCACAATGGGTTATGTTGGCGATGATTCAGCGGCAGATATGGGCTTCGCGAATATGCTGGCCTTCTGGACCGGCGGCAATGCGGCCCAAATGGAGCGGATATTCTCCCAGTCTGGCCTCGGGCAGCGGGCAAAGTGGACTGATCGCCAGGATTACAGGGATCGGACCATCGCGAAGGCAATCTCGGATGCCAGGGAATTCTATGAGCCCCCGGTGTGCACTGTGGAAGTCGGTGTGCCGATTCATGAACCGCCACTGACTCGCGAGAGATGTGATATGATTGAGGCCGCGACGGGCGTGCATATCTACAATGCAGATGACGACCTGAAACATGGCGAGATCTCCGAGGACGATCTGCTAAAAATCAAGATACCGGAAAATCCGAGGTTCAAAACATCGCTAGAGCCGGACAACTTCATTCAAGAATTTATCAGATACGGTGAAACAGTCACCGATTCGTATCCTGATTACTGGTTTGCGAGCGGCCTGTATTGCATATCTGTTGTAGTTAATAGAAATGTGGTTATAAAACTCAGGCAAGGGCCGATATACCCCAACGTGTGGGTGAATATCCTCGGACTCTCTTCTCTTGCCAGAAAATCAACGGCCATAGACAAGGCAGATTTAACAATAGCAGCGGCTAATATCGATCCTTCATGCAAAATGCCGGATGAGTTCTCACCCGAGGCTATGATAGAGATGCTGGACCGACAACCTCGGGCCTACATGATTAAGGACGAGAGCGCCGGGCTGTTGGCTGTCATGAAAAAAGACTACATGAGGGGCCTAAAAGATGCACTCATGCAGCTTTATGATGGCAAAGACATCAACAGAGAGCTGCGAACATCGAGGCGCAAATCTGACAAGACCTCGTTTCAGGTTAAAAATCCGTACCTGAATTTGATGCTGGCAACGACACCCGGATCATTCGCCGCCAACACGGAGCTGCTTGATGTCACCTCTGGATGGCTGCCTCGATTCTTGCATTTCTTCCCAAACCACACTAAAGATAGATGGCTTCCCCTGGAAGAGGGGGTGCCGGAGAATGATCTATTAAGTGCCGGGTGTCATGCCAGGTTGATCAAGATCAAGAGCGAGTTCTACGACCTTGCAGAGCCGCGAGTAATGCACCTATCGGGGGAAGCAAGCACATACTTCATTGCCTGGCAGAAAGCCCGAGAAGGTGAGTTGGTCGAAGCCAAAGATGACCGGAGAGCACAATTCTACAGCAGACTTGCCGTCTATGCTCTGAAGATGGGAACGCTATTTACCATCGGGCGAGCGGATTACAAAGACGGTATGGAGATCTCCCTAGTCCACATGCGAGAAGCATGCAGGCTTGTGGATGAATATTTCATGCCAATGGCGATGACGGTTGCCGATCTAGTAGGCAAGGCGGCGGATAAGAACCAGCTTGATAAAATAATGGCAGTCCTAACGGCTCGCGGTGGAAAGCTCACAAAGAAAGAGCTGATGCGTGCAACTCATTTCAAGAAAAAGGATATTGAAGATGGTCTAGATGCGCTAGAAGAATCGAACGAGATTAGGCGTGTGACGGTATCCAACCCACACGGACCATCTAGCGAATGGATTATAATGTCACAGGATAGCGATAAATCGAATACCGTCGATACCGTCTATACAGACATACCGTCAATACCGTCACACAAGAATAAAATTTATAAAGATGATAATGTAGGAGGCATGTGTGACGGTATAGACGGTTCGACGAATGTGACGGTATGTGACGAAAAGCCGCTAGATATCGATTATGCCTGTGCGACTAAATCAGAGACTTCTATCAATGGTGTGGAAGAGGAGCTCTCATCTGGCCCTCATCCTCGCAAAGACGAACCGACACCGGCAACCAAAATCAAAGAGGATGTGGCCGGGAAGCATACTAAAAAGGTCCTCTCCTATTCTGATATGGTGCAGTTCGTACCTTATGATACCTCTTCGCCGGAAGCTGGGAGGATATGCACGTCCATACGTGGGCAGCTTGCCAGGGGCATAGCACCAAGAACAGATTTTATCTTGATCGATACCAAGCTTTCCACGGAAATTGTTCAACCATATATGGATAATGCGCAGTGGTTGAAAAAAGATGATTCGGCACTAACGGGAATTGTGGTATATCTGCCTGTAGAACCATTGAATGTTCCGCAAACCCGAGAGGCGTCGGAATGAGGCCGCACGGCACGGATTATGGAAGGCAAATAGGATACAATAGAGGCAAGCTAGAAAAAGAATGATTTTTCCCTACATCCTTGCATTTTATGCGCTGGATCGAATACAACTAGCATGCGATGCATTGCTTATAATAAGAAGTATGGGTTGAATGTATGACTTTTACATTGATGCATAGACTTTACATTAGAGGAGATGTTATGACCGAAACGAAAAGAGATTACAAAGCGGAGTATGCCGATTTTCACGGCACGCCTCCCCAGGTGGCGGCAAGGGCAGAAAAGAACGCGAGCATGTGGGTGAAGGTTTGATCTTCTATAAAAAGACAACGAAATTGGGCTCTGTTGCATTTGAAGGTGGTGCGCCTATGGTGGTGCAATCGTGGTGGTGAAATTGATAAATCGTGATGGGCTGGTGTTACTGTCAATGGATGAACCATGTGCAAAATTTAATATAGTAAAAGAAGATATAAGAATGCAATAGTACTATGTAATGGTAATAGAAACCTTTATACCGGTTAACGGAAACCTAGCGCACGGTAAAGAATATTGATGTGGGCATCTGAGGGCAGTCGATGGCGAAATATAACAATTCTCCGATTATTGAAGCGGTGTGCGAATTTAAATTTGGTAAGGATGCCAACTGGGATATGACAGTTCCTGGAATAATTTATAACGAAATTCAAAAGGATTTCCCCCACAAAGAGCAGCACGCTCTACAGAATATTGATTTACTCACCGAAAAAACCCCCGGAAAGGCCCAAATTAATATTATTAATATGGTTCGCTTTTTGTCCAAGGATAAAAAAGCAATGATACAAGTGGGACAAAATACTCTATCGATGAACCATTTACAGCCTTATGTGAATTGGTCTGAGTTTTCATCACTTATCAAATATGCATTTGATACACTTAGCCAAAAAGTAGCTCTAAATTCAATACAGAGAATCGGATTGCGTTATATCAATAAAATTGAAATCCCACAAAAATCAGTAATATTGGATGACTATTTTAAATTTAGACCCTATTTCGGAGAAGGGCTGCAAAGGGACTACTCAGGATTTATAATTGGTTGTATGTTTCCTTTCGTCGAGGGAAGAGACTCATGCAAAGTTGAGCTAACCAATGTTGTACCAGAAAACAAAGATGCTTCGGCATTTATGCTCGATATAGATTATTCTTTGCTTAAACCGCAGGGTATCGCAGTGGGGCAATCATTAGAATGGGTAGAAAACGCGCACGTAGAAATCGAGAATATTTTTGAGGGCTGTATTTCAAATCCACTGAGAGATCTATTCAGAGAGGTTAAATAAATCATGGACCTCTATATACCGAAATCTGATATTTATCGACTAAAAGGCACACTTTCTCATGCCGAGAGTTGTCTTCAAGAAATGGCAGAGCCGATTTTGTCTATATATTCGGAGCTTAGGATGAAATTCGAAAAACAAAACTCACAAACTATTTGTGCTGAATCCGCATTCATTGAGGAAACTCTAAACCATCTTCACACAATGGGTGCACAAATCGAAACCCCATCCGAAGTGCGCAACTATTTTTACAAATATTCCGATATTGCAAAGCTTGCATGGGTTGTATCGGATCAAGTTTGTCAGATGTTTGATTCCAATACACAGCTATCCATTAGTGTTATAGATGAGGAGGATGAGCCAGATACTGAGTATTTGGCAATATATCTCAGAACACAAAGCTACGATGATTGTGTTATGGCTAAAATAGTAAAAATTCAAGAAAGTTATTATGATTCACTCAGTCAAATGACCGGATGGCTTTTATTTACGACCGACTTCACTCTACCGAGGTAATAAAGATGCCCTTTAATGGAGGAGATTGTCTTCATTTAGCGCGATTTCTTGTTGGAGAAGTGTGCGGTCCATGTGCGTTAGAATCTTCACAAAGGGCTGCGGTGAGTAGGGCATACTATGCAGCATACGGACACGCCTTTTACCATGAGGTAGATAGTGGACGATTTATACCTGAAACAGACCCGACGAAAAAGGGAAGAGATCATGGCAGACTGAGAAACCATTTTAGGAAAAAAGGGGATAAAACGAGCACCAAAATTGCAACTGAGCTACAAGAATTACATGAATGGCGATTGGTCTGTGATTATGAAAAAAAAATTTATGTGTCGCTTCCCATCACAAGTATATTGAGCAAAGCGGAGGATGTAGTGCTCTCCTTAAGATAAGCTAATGGCCTTTGGTGCACCTCTTAAGTATCTCCATCCATTTGTTATCTCCTGCGATTCCAATACCCGCCGCCTCCGCGGGTGTTGCACCACCAAGTCCCATATGTGGCCTAACGAAGTTGTAATAGATCTTGTTCATAGGGATAATTGGCGTGTCATCTACCTAGTCCTCCCCTCCCTATCCATGGCTGAAAAGCTGTGGCCCAACTGAAACAAGATTGTAATATCGGTCTCTGCAGAGGTTACCCAAGCGATCCGTTTCGATGCGCTCTTCTTATGTAACTTCCAACACAAAGAGATTGATCGTTACATAAGAAGTTATATACTTTGAGCCACATATAATGTCCTGATAGTGCAGGGGATAAGGCAGGATTTCGACAATTAGAGGCTCATAGATGTCAGAGAATAATAACCCTAAACAGACACGAGGCGTAACCCTTCGTGAGCCAAAAGACGTTCGTAGAGTTTGCCAGCGGATTGTCTCCAAGGCATTCCAGCAGGGCGAGGAGCTTCAGTACTCAGGCCGGATTGCTCAGCTCATGGGCTGCTGGATGAAAGCCTGGGAACTGGATAAGCTGGCTGACATTGAGCGGCGGCTTGAGGCCCTGGAGAAAGCGAAGGAATGAGCCGGTATTCACCTTACTTCAGGCGACTGCAATGGCTTGAACCGACGCCCAAATACGTCGAGCCCTGGCCGCCTGAGGAAGGCACATTGGAATGGGCGATGATGGAGAGCTTGAAGGATGATGGATTAGATATACCAGATAAGCCCGCCAATGAATCAGGATTTATGTTCCTGGCAAGGCTGGAAGCTCCCAGACTGTGGGGTGATTACCACGCCCCGGATTGATTCTCTCATGGCCCGGCTTATGGAGTTGGAGAGCAGCGGCGGCTATATCATCTTGCCCGATGGCACCCGGTTCAAGGTCGAGGATAGCGGCATACTGATGCTCTTCAATCAAATTAAACTAAGGCGTGACCTTGGACGCGAGCCACTCTTAAGTGACTTTTCCGAGGATGAACAAGAGCGCTGGCGCAACTATTCGAAATGGAGCCCTGCCCTCTCAGAGCATGGCCAAATATCGATTTTACTGGTAAGCATGGCAAAGAAGCTGGTGGACTGAATTGCAGAATTTTGCCAAGCGGCTTCAAGCCCTGGAAAGCCGGCAACCACATAAGCAAACCGAGGAAGAGAAATTCCTCGAAAGACTGCCTACTCCGGAGCTGAGGCGATTGGTGGAGATATTTGAGAGGACAGATGATGGCAGGTTACCCTTGACTGTGGAAGAAAAGCGTTTTGTGGATGATCTGGAAGCAAAATATGGTTCGGACAGCGCTTGAATCCAGGTTGATTCGGTTAGAAGCCGCCTGGCCCACCGCAAAAATCCCGCCATGGTGTGACGAAAAGCGCAAACTTGACCACATTTTCGCGTGTGTGCGGGGTGACGAGTGGACCTGCCCGGATCTGACGCCCGAAAAAGCGGCATGGAGAAATGCGAAAGTGGCCCGATATGAGGAATATTTTGCCGAGCTATAATCCACGACTCCAGGATGTGGGCAATGAAAGCACTTGAAACCAGGCTGTGCAAGTTAGAATCGAGTCTCCACTGTGGTCAGATCAAGACAACTGGAGACGATGGGCGGGAAGTCTGGATCAAAGGAAGCGGTTTAAAGTTCATGAGGACGGTTTTAAAGGCAGGACGTGGGTTGGGCAAAGATGCCAAACTAGAAGCCCTGCCGAAAGATCTCCAGAGAGATGTAGGTCTCTGGAGCCGGGCAGATTTGCCGGTCTGTGGACTGTCGGATATGGCCAAGGAAATATGCAGAGGGCTGGTTGATGAAGCTGGATAGCCTGAAGCGGCGCATTGAAGCCTTGGAGCCGGAAGGCGGCATATGCCCACATTGCCAGGCTCTGAAAGCAATGAGCAAAGAAGAGCTTGATGCACGCATTCAGGCCCTTGTGTCTGGTCAGAGCGTGCTGGATGATTTACCCGAACCAAGCCCCTCTTGCCCACGTTGCAAGAAGGCTGCGACTATGTCCGAGGAAGAGCTTGATGCTGAGCTGGCCAGGCTTGATGAGATCCTGCAGGATGCAATAGGATATGAAAGCGGATAGACTATCTAGAAGGCTGGCCGCCCTGGAGGCCCGAGCTGAGCTGCCAGAATTCCGGCTACTTTGGTACGACGGAGAGCAAGCTCCGCCGGAACCGGGCACAATCAGGATTCAACTCAAGCATGGGCCAATCATTTGCCCAATCACTCTTCCTCGAAGCCGAACGACTTGAATTTAAGGACTTTGCAGTTTTCAGAAACAGTGCGCATAGTGTTATCCTGTGCGCCATCTGGGATATGAGCCTTGATCTCTATGACAATCTCAACCTGGGCATCCTTTTCTGAGTTTAGATATTGAATGATCGATTCTGCGATGTTGCCAGCGTCTCTGCCTGCCCTCTTTGGATCAAGGGAAATAGTACCATGGAACCGTCTCATTTTCTTAGGCGTTGGAGGAATTGACTTTTCGATATCAATTCTTTTGATCTCGATGTTACCGCCGATCCCCGTAGCAATATCAGAATTAACAACCTGTTGATGTTTTTCCCTTTCTGCTCTTTCATCGTCTAATTGTTTTTTGGCAACTTCCGGCTTAACCAGAACACTCTTTCCATCATTATTCACGCTACTTCTTCCCGTTCCAAAAACTAGACCGCGGTACCTTCCATTGTCATCTACCATGTCCGCATAGCCAAAATAGTCCATACTATGAGATCCTGCGACTATGGCATTGAGAAGGACGTCTTCGTTGGCTAGCCGTGGAAGATAGAGGTAAGTACATAGGTACTCCCATAGCTTCCTAATGATAATATGAGGCTGGTCTTTCCAGAGCAACCTGTCAAGCTCCATCTGAAGAGTGGCTGGGGACCATTTCATGATAAGCTGCTCTTCTGAATGCAACTTCTTGCTTACCCGTTCAGGTAGAGGTTCTTTTATATCGCTGCTGATCTTGGTGATGTTCCAGGAGATGGTTGAGTCATCTGGCCTTTCCTGGGTTGGGACTAATAGCCAAGTGTACGTCTCACCCATCCGTTGAAGGGCCGTCTCCTCGGACCGGTCAATGCCATTTTTAACCTGTTGGCGCTGAAGAGTATCTAAGTTAAGCAAGTCCTTTTCTTGTTCAATAGATCTCCAAGCCATAAGCTGTCGTGCGGCCTGCCTCAGGTCCTCCAGGCGATCTATATCTGGAGCCACAAAAATCAACATATTCCTGTATAGTCTCGGACCTGTGCCACGTTCGTTGAGTATCCGCTCAGTCTGTTCCTTGGCTGGGCTAGTTGCCCCTTTCTTGGAATTATGTGGATGTGCAGGACCTAGGACCACCAAACGAGCTTCCTGCTCATCCTTAACGTCTGCCGAGGATGAAGGAGCGATGTGGATTGCGGCAAAATTCCCCAGCTTCTGCTTGGTACGCAGCCTGGTCAAGATTTCATGATCGACTTCCTCTGGCTGGTATCGGAGCTGTTCTGCCCTGTCTCTTGCCATGCGAATCACACTAGGCCTGGTATCAAACCAGTACCGGTTCTCTGGGCCAAATAGGTAGGTCAGCTCCTCGGTCAACCTTCTGAGGGCATCACCGAAGGTTGCCGGGGTCTCCCCAGGCTGAACACAGCCTAGCTTGATGCTCTCCTGTTCTAGTCCTCTCACTTTCATAGCTGCGACAGAAGGTGCACTGCCAATGAATATGGTCCGGGCAACTCTCCGGCACGCAGAGAAGCGGCCCAGGTTGGGATTCTCCCTATCTAGAGATATGGGTCTGCTATTTAGGCCATCGATATCTGAATCGATTATGGGGCTCCAGCCATCTGGAAGGTTACGAGTGATCTCAAACCGGACTTCAGAGCTATCCAGGGGCAGGGTGCTCGGCATTATGAGCAGGGATCGGTCATCTCTTTCCCAGAGGCTGTGGATTACAGCGGCCATGAGCCGAAGGACACCACGAGTGCGCTGGAACCGCTCAAGGGTTGACCAGTCCTTGTAGAGCCTATCGAAGAGTTCCGGATGGATGGGATAAGCCTCTTTCAATCGACGCTCGTAATCCGCCTCAGCACATTCTTTTGGAAACTCTTTCTTGTTCTGGCGATATAGTTCGGCAAACGCCCGGCATACGGCATCTTTGGCAGTGTAATCGGTTATGGGATCGAATAGCCTGCGCCTGACTATGGAGAAGCTCTCCTCAGCGTTGGCAGGCCTCCATACGGTTTCAACCCTGCTAAAGGTGTTGCGGATGCGTTCCAGAGCGGCTATGCCTCCCTCACCACCGATCTCGCTATCTGAGGCCGGAATGCTGGCCACGACCAGAACCTTTGGAGAACGCTTAGCTGCTTCTGTGAGGACTTGCGCAAAAGTCATGTTGGCCTCGAAGGAGCCTGCAGGAAGGCCGTTTACATGGTATAGCTGGCGGGCAAAGGCGATCCATTCATCTATGAGAATGAGGGCCGGGCCAAATCGGTCGAAGAGCTCTTTCAAGGTCTCAGAGCCAGGACTGGTCCCGGTCCGATCGTTCTCAGCCACCATGGCAAAGCCTTCAGCACCGCCAAGCTGGTAGGCCATCTCGCCCCAGAACGTGTTGGTGATCACCCCATCTGGCTTGGCCTGCCCTTTGGCCGGGTTAAGCCTTGTGCCTACCAGAACGGCCCTGTTGGCCGTAGGAAGACTATCCAACTCTACTTCTTGCATGACCTCTTCTAATCCTAGGATCTCTCCTGGCTTGACCTTACCGCTTACTAAGTGGTAGAGGGCGATCATGGAGTGGGTTTTGCCACCGCCGAAGTTGGTCTGGAGCTCCACCACGGGATCTCCGCCTTGGCCGGAAAGACGCTTGAGAGCCTGAACTATGATATGCTTCAGGCCTTCTGTGATATAGGTGCGGCTGAAGAATTCCTTCGGGTCCTTGTACTCATCCTCGGCCTCACCCGAGCAGACCTGAGATAGATCTGCAGCGAACTCGGCCTGCCGATATCGGCCCGCGGCTACATCGTGATGGGGTGTGGCGATCTCACGCCATGGCTTGAGTCCAACCTGGGTCCGTGTCTCAATGACCGTCTCAGCGCTGCGTTTCAGCTCTCTCTTGGTCTCTTCTTCGAACCTCTGGCGCATCATCTCCCTGGCGCTGGCCTGGATCGCTGCTGCATCGGGCGAGGATATCATCTCTAAAAGTCGCTGCATGGTGTCCAGAGCACGGTAAGAGTCTTCCGTGGAAAAAGCCTGCTGATGAGCCCAGCGGTTTCTGACCTCCCTTAGCTCGCTGATGTAGCTTCTGCCGGTGTGTCCCAATTTTGGCTGAAAGACATCTCTGGACCAGTTCTCCCATATTATTACGAGCAAGGCCAGAATATCCAGCCTAGCAAAGCGCTCCTCTTCAGTGCCGGAGCCTTGGGCTTCTGTGCCCATCCTTGCTCCAAGAGTTTTCTCCACGCCGTCCATGAACCATATGTTGCCAAAAAAGGCCTTCAGCTCCCTCTCCACAAAAGGCTGGATGCCTCGCTTCAAGATCTCCAGCCCTTTGCCAACCCGCTCATGATTGCTTATCGCCAAATTCTCCCCCTTCTCAAGCCCTCGAATAATGCCAGATTAGTCATTTTTTCTTGAAGCTGCCACTTCCTGTTTGCGGCCAGCTACTTTCCGCGAAAGTCGGTAGGCGACGAAATTCCACGGGGTCTTACACATGTTAGGCATATTAAATATTTGGTCTTAGTCTAAGTTTTGCTATTGAAGCTCTCTAGGTCTCTCTGGGCGTCGCGTTCCTTGTGAAGCTCTGATAGCCTCGGCCAGACGATGACCAGGCCATTGTAGGCTAGAGCCTCCTGAGCCCAGCCCTGCCGCTCGCAGATCGAATAGAGACGGTAGGCCAGATCGCGGGCGTTCTGGGCATATCCGCCTAGTTTCTGCTGCAGCTCGGCAGCACCCTCTTCGCCATGGGCTTCCAGCGCTCCGATCAGATACTGCGTCGCTTCCCAGACGGTCAGGCGGCGATCTGTTGCCGGATCCCAGTCTGGAATCATCTCCTCGCGTCGTAGCAATCGGGCCTTACCTGCTCCGGCCTTGAGGATTCCGGCGTCGATCATGCCCTGCACGCTGGTATTCTTGGCTTTGGAGAGGGTTTCAGCGTCTCCAAATGGGCCTTCCTTCATGCCATACTGCTCGAACCAGGAAAGAGCCCAGCGGGTGTCGGAATCGTACTCGCCCTCCTGCTCGGTGAGGTATTCGTCCAGGTGGACATTGATGAGCTGTAGAGCTGTGCGGACACGCATAGGGTTCCCGTCGGCTTCCAGTACCTTCGAATAGCGGGAGAAGATGGCCATGCCGGGGCCGATGGCCGCCTGGGCCAGATCCACGGGTGCGATGTTGCTCTTCTGGAGCTGGTGCAGTGCTTCGGGCAGCTCGCGCTTGAGGGCAGAAATGAACTCCTTGCGGGTACCCAGGAGCGCATCTTCGGGACGAGGGCGGCAGACTAGAACGATAGACGAGGCGAGGGCATTTATTGAGATTTTCACTCCAGTAGGCCGTTCCGTACGCATAGGCCAAGTGCCAATGATTTGAAAACCGGCATGGATTAAACCACTAAGCATGGTTTCCCATCCCGTGGATGCAACATTGCTTTTAGAGACTGATGCAGTGTCATTATCCTCTAGTGTCTCGTCAACTCTGTAATGTCGGATAAAGGCGAGATAGTTTTATCCTTGCATCCTCTGTTGTGAATTGCCAATTTACCTTTGCTTTTTTGTTATCCCTAAATTTCTGCCATGCTGCTAC
>JBAQXX010000061.1:0-6376 GCA_049299735.1 Methanothrix sp.
AGGACACCCATGATGGCAGCAGGAATCACAGACCATGTATGGACTCTTTCGGAGTTGATCAATTTCAGAGTATAATGGAAAAATATTTAATAATTCTAGGACACTAAGAAACATTCGGGACTCTACAGATGTTCGCACCACAAATGTTTGCCCGACAGGGATATGATTCTGAAGATCTCTTCGATGAGCAGGGTGATGCAAATTAGACTTCAAAGCAGCGAGGTTCTGGTGCTGACCGATGATTCCGGCGCAGAGGTTGACCGGACGGCCTCTCTCAGCGACGAAGAGGATAACGAGATCGCCTGGACACGAGACCCGGACGGAAGGGACACCAATAGCATGGATGACTGGAAGTTCCTGGCCAGCAGCCGCGGATTTTGATGGGATACGAGATCTCGCTCAAATTGGCCTGGGAAAAGCTTGACAAGCTCTCCTTGCAGGATGCTGCCGTCTCTTTCCTGGGCGAAAAATACCAGGTGAGAGCAAGCGAAAGAGCGGTGATGCAGCCCTCCGGTATTCCTGCGGAGCAAATGCATGCCGTGCTCATCCTGCACTATCTGATCGGCCTTTTGAGTCGCGGCTTTTTCGCTTCAGGCGAGTGGATCTCCTTCAAAGAGATTAAGGGCGGCAAGCTTTTCTGGCCTGCCTTTCAGGAAAGCGCCATAAAGCCGCTTGTGCAGAGCTTTCAGCGGGACCCGGGGGGTCTGGTCCGGGTTATGCAAGAGCGCCTGGGAGGCAGGAGAGTTGATGGCGGGGATGTGGCGGTGGAGCTGGCCGCTTTTCCGGAGGTCTTCGTCCGAATGGTCTTCTGGAAAGATGACGAAGAGCTGCCTGCTGAGGCGAGCCTGCTCTTTGACCGCAATCTAACGGATATCTACAGCACAGAGGATGTGGCGGTGCTTCTCATGGCTGCGGTTCAGAAGGCCATAGGATAGAAAGCGCAATGATTTCAGGGCCGGTGAACCAGTCCAACCTTAGCCGCTCTCCTGGTGGCATTGCTGGCACCTGCCTTCTATCAAGAATAATTTTATATATCATCATTTACAATTAATATACCAATCAGAAGGGATAAGAATATGAACCGAATTTCTGCTCCGGTGAAAATACTGGTATTGATAATTTTTTTAATACCACTGATGTCGATTGTGGCTATTGGTCAGGTTCCGTCCACAATCTATTTCACAGATGCAAGGGAAAGCCCGGGAAAGGTCTACTCATCAGCTCTGAGCGGCAGTGAGAACGCTTATTTTGCCCGCCCGTCCGGAAATATCTACACATTTGCATTCCATCCTTACGTACCAGAGAAACTATACTACGTGAATGCTAATGATAATAAGATCTACCTGGCAACAAGAACCACGGGCGGAGTATGGACTACTACTGATCAGGTGGTCTACACACACACGACTTATATCAGGGACCTGGAATACTACCCAACAGCTTCCGGCGGACTTGAGGTCTATTTTAGCGAGTCATCTGGAGCAGGAGGAGACGGCCAGATCTACCTCCTATCCGGAGGAGCTGCTACTCCATATTATACCGTGAGGCTCTCAGATGTCGATGGTTCTTGGGCGGGCGATTTCATCCATGACCCGGATGGCAATCTTTACCTCAGTTCAGGAAACCAGATACCTGCTTCTATCTATCGAGTATCCGGCAGAACTGTCAGCAAGATCTATACCAGCGATACCGCTCCAATAACCGGCATGGCCTACCGGGATGGTAGCATTTACTATGCCAATTGGGGCAATGAGATTCACCGTCTTGATCTCACAACGCTGGTCGATACAGTCGTCAGGTCTCAGCCCGGACACACCTGGATCTCAGATGTGGGACTTGCGTCTTTAAGCGCTGTGACTGGGATATTAACAGACGCATCCGGGATAACAAACCCTGGAATAGCGACAAACGTCGCAGGAAAGACGGCTCAAGGATTGTCGAAGAAGACAATTAACCAGTTGAATCCTCAGCCTGAGCCACCCAAACCCAAGTATTATTAAGTGGGCGGATGACGTGCAAGAGGGGCGAACAAATACGGAATGGTTCTGGTCTTCTTTAGCACATTTACAGCATTTATGGCACACTGCCGGCTTCGGCAATTGTTTCAGCCGGCATTTTTTCAGCGCTGCGCCCCTGGTCGTCCGGAATCTAAAGAATATCACTATCCGAAGGCACTCGGGCACAGGGAGGACGCGAAGCCCTGTCACCCGGCCATGGGAAATCCTTATATGCCACCTCTGCATCCTAGGGTTCGCTGTGCGGGGCCATAGGGTAGCCTGGTATCCTACAGGACTGGGGGTCCTGTGACCGGCGTTCAAATCGCCGTGGCCCCATGAAATCAACCTACTGATAATGGTATTCTTGCGATTCTTTGTTTAGAATATATTCAAATATACCTCCTTGACCTTTAGGGTTTTGATAAAGCTCTCTGCAAATGCATTGTCATATGGATTTCCTTTTCTGGACATGCTAATCAGGATGTTATGCTCTTTGAGACAATCTACATAATCGTGGGAAGCATACTGGACGCCCTGATCGGAATGATGAACACGTTCATGAGTAGATTCTGACCAGCGATTTTCTATTGCCTTATCCAGAGTATTCATGGCCCAGTTGGCTGTCTATGTTTCTGGATGGTCATATACTGTCTCTCTGCGTCGGTTTTATTCTCTCCTCCCGAACCTTCTTTTGGGTCAAGGCAAAGGCTTTTTTAAAAGCTCAATCCCATTACCGCTAAACGCTTTTTCGGGATTCTCTGCCAACTCTTCTATTCTTCCTGCAATTTCGGATCAATTATGGATCAATTTAGCCATTTAAAAAGATGTTAAAAATAGGCAGAAAAGCCTGTCGGCTCACTTCATCTTTCTCTCGAGCTTCTTAAGCTTCTTCTTGGCATCTTGGCTGCCCGCAGCCGCCTGCTTCGAGAGTTCTTCCGCCTTGGCCTTCTTCACCTTATTCAGCTTCTCCAATTGTTTCTTACTCGTTGGCATATAGTCACCTCGCTACGCTTTGGCTGATTCTATTTAGCTTCTTTCCTTCTTAGCAAAATCCCTGTATCGTTGCACCAGACTATAAAACCTTCGAATAAACGAAAAGATGAAAATACTTCAAATGCTCCCTATCGCCTCCACCGGATCCATCCGGGAGGCCTTCCAGGCAGGATACAGCCCGGCCACGAAGTTCACAGCCAGGGCGAAGACAATGGCATAAATGAAGAACTCCGGCTTCATGGTGATTGTCATCCTGGATACCATGTAGATCTCGGAGGGGAGCTGGATATCGTAGGACATAATGAGCCTGGCTGTCAGAACGGCCAAAATGCATCCCAGCAGTGCTGAAGGCGGGGCTAAGATCAGGCTCTCCAGCAGGAAGATCTTGAGAATCGACCGGCGAGTCGCTCCCATGGCCATGAGGATGCCGATCTCCTTTGTCCTCCTGCTTATTATCATTATCATGGTGTTGGCTATGCCAAAGCCCGCTATAACGAATATGAGTATGTAGAATATCCAGGAGAAGATGGACTGGGTCTGAATCAGCTTTAGTATGTCGGCATTCATATCCTGCCAGGATTTTGACTGGTAGCGGAATATTGAGTTGAGATCTGAGACGATGTAAGGCGCCTGGTAGATGTCCTTTATCCGAACGTCCACCTCGGAGACCACGTCTCCTTTTCCCACCAGATCCTGGGCCGTGGCAAGAGGAATGTAGATCATAGATTTGTCTTTAGCCGATCCCGTCTCAAAGAGGCCGGCAACTCTCAGCCGCATCGATATGTTTCCTCTCGCCAGGATAAAATCATCTTCAGGATGAAGCTTCAACTCTTCGGCAAGCTTGGTTCCCATAAACGCGGAAAGCCTTCTGCTCCGCAGATCCTGAAAATTTCCGAGGACTATATCTTTTTGAACCTTCATCAACCGGTTCTCATCCTCCGGATCGATGCCCAGGAATTCGACTCCCCTTACCTTATCCTTGTACTTGGCCGCAGCTTTTCCAATCAATCTCGCCGAGACCGCCTCCACTCCCTGATAATCCCACAAACGGGCGGAGAGTGTACTGTAGAGATAGATGTATTTCTCGTCTGACTTGGGCTGGACGTAAATGTGAGGATTGTTCTCGACAGTTGTAGTGATAATCTCCTCCTCAAAGCCCCCTAAAAGGCCCATAAAGACAACGATTACTGCCACGGCCAGCGTCACTGCGGCTACTGTGAAGAATGCCAACTTGGGATTTCTGAGGATGTGACTTCGGGCTACGGTAAACTCGTACATTTTGCCCTCCTTGCTAAATCCTCATCCCAGGTCCTCAATTCTCATCACTCAATTTGTATCAATCAACTGCTGATGGCCAGAGCAGGATCAAGCCGGGACGCCTTCCAGGCTGGATACATGCCTGCAATCACGCTAAGCGCTGCCGCTACCAGGACTATGGCCAGGAAGCTGTCTGCATTGATCACCACAGGCAGAGTTATCTCCTGCCCGCCGGGCGCTTCCATTTTGATCTCCAGGCTCTTCAGGTAAAAGACAATAACAAGCCCCAGGACGCCTCCCAGCAAGCCGCCCATCAAACCCAGGATTCCGCTTTCCATGAGAAATATATTTCTTATGTTCCTGCCGCTTGCACCCATGGCCATGAACATGCCAATCTCGCTGGTCTTCTCATTGACCAGCATGTACATTACGCTGCCAATTCCAAAAGCGGCTATTATCATTATCAATAGCATAATCAGACGGTTCTGAAACTGCTCTATGGCCAGCGTCTTCAGTATCTCAGGGTAAAGCGTCTGCCAGCTTTCCGCCTTGTATCCGTACCCCTGCAAATTTGCGGCAACGCCATCCGCCAAATAGACATCCTTCAGCTTTATATCGACCGAGGAGACCACATCTCCTTCATCCAAGAAGTCTCTGGCTGTGGATAGGGATACGAAGGCGATATTTTCGGGCCATCCAGTAGGCAGTCTGAAGATTCCGGAAACCACCAGGCTGCTGCCTCCTTCATCTGGAATGCCGGCAAAGATCGTCTGTCCCAGCTTGACCTTCAGCCTATCCGCCAGCTTTTCTCCCAGGACCACCTTCTTGCCGTTCTGGATGGAAGAGAGGTCGCCCTGAAAGACATGCTTTCCGATGTGGTAGATTTTGTCTATATCGGCTGGATTTGCGCCCGACAGGGCCACGCTTTCCACATTGTCCTTGTAGGTGAATGTCACCTCCGTGCCAAGGCCAGGCGAAACGGCAATTACACCCGGAATGGACCATATCCTGTCCATGAGGCTCCTGTAAAGGTAAATGTAGTCATCTCCTTCCCTGGGCGAGACGGTAACGTGAGGAAGATCCTCGACGATTATATCAAAAAGCATACCCTGAAATCCATCCTGCATAGAGACGGATACCAGAGATATGGCCACTGCTACTGCAATAGCGGCCACTGAGAGGAAAGTTCCTCTCTTTCGGTAGGCGATATGCCGCATGACCACAGAGATCTCAAAGTAGGGAATGATATTGGACAGAGCCGGCACCTCTGCGAGCCATTATGCTGCGTTATTGGTTATCAAGTTAGTGGATTGGCGGCAAGAATTATATAGTTTTATAATGCTTAAAGATGATATATGGGCAAATACAGTGAGGAAGAATCCGAACCGCAGAGCATCGATCTAAGGGACATTTTTTTTGAACACACATGTGATGCAGAAGACGAGCGAGATTGCAGTATCATGAAGCATTTGATCTTGGCCGAGATACGGCGGTCCAATGCACCCGCCTGGGTAGCTGAAGAATTAGAGAAAAAGTTAGACTGCAAAGGATGCTGGAATGCTCTGGCCAAAAAACGGTGGCATATCCTGGCTCCATGGCATCTGATAGAATTTCTGCAAACTCTAGAAGTTATGGGCGGGGAAAGGGGACAATTCCTGTAAAAGCGTGAGCCATAATGTTTGCATCTCAATCTTGATCAACTGCAGTAAAGAGAGTTAGCTCAAGCCACAGACGGATAAAATTGAGGACAGTCAATTTTTGTCGCGAATGCTTCAGGTCGCCCCTCGCATGACGCATGATAACCGACATTTTAGTCAGTATATAATCAGTTTTGCTCACCCGATAATAGTAACCATTAATTACTATGCTGAACGTAAATAACACAATCTAATTGAAAATGAGGAATAATACATGTGTCAGATGGAAACGCCGATGGGAAAGCATATGGGAATGGGAATGAAACATATGGGAATGATGCATCAAATGAGTGGAAGCGAGGGTGGCTTTCCGCTTATTGGGGACAAGATGCCCCGAATGGAGGTGAAGACCACCCATGGCATGATGACTCTGCCAGATGCCTTCGCAGGAAAGTGGTTTGTGTTCTTCAGCCATCCTGGAGACTTTACGCC